>MWCE01000020.1 GCA_002069895.1 Bacteroidetes bacterium ADurb.Bin234
AATAGTTATATTTTACATATTACGAAAAAATCCGATTTAAAAGGCATTCCGGTACAAGAGCAAGCAATAGCAGCCGAAAAAGCTAAAAATAAAGGTGAAACCGGTTGGATATTCGATTTAAGTGCTCCGAGTTATTCGGCATTTATGAAATATGCCGACAATCGTTCGTTGCGGGAAGAGCTTTATAAAGCTTATAACAGTCGCGCTTTTCACTCCGATAATGCCGACAACAGCAACGTTGTAATTAATATTGTCAATAAACGACTCGAACTGGCCAAATTGTTGGGCTACCAAACCTATGCCGATTATGTGCTCGAAACACGCATGGCCGAACATAAAGACAGTGTTTGGAATTTCTTGCACCGACTTACAGCGATTACAAAAATTGCCGCTGAAAATGATTTAAAAGAATTAACAACCTTTGCAAAAACCAACCGTCCATTGCAAGCTTGGGATTGGAGCTATTATGCCGATAAATTGAAAAAACAAAAATTCAATTTAGACGATCAACTTATCAAACCTTATTTTGAATTGGAAAATGTTAAAAAAGGCATTTTCGAATTGGTTCGCCGTCTCTACGGTCTTCAATTTTCCCTTGATCCTAATATACCGGTTTATCATAAAGATGTTCAAGCCTACCAAGTGAAAGACGAAAACAATCAATGCATCGCTGTATTGTATTTGGATTTTTACACCCGCGACACCAAGCGCAACGGAGCATGGATGACCTCTTTCCGCGAACAATATATTAATGATAAAGGAGAAAACATTATTCCCTTGGTATCATTGGTATTAAACTACAATCCCCCTACCCCTTCTCAACCCACTTTGCTGACATATGACGAAATGAAGACTTTTCTACATGAATTCGGGCATGCCCTCCATGGCATGTTATCGCAGGTTCATTATCAATCCCTTTCGGGCACTTCGGTACCACGCGATTTTGTTGAATTGCCCTCGCAAATAATGGAAAATTGGGCAAGCGAAAAGGAATTTCTTTCTCTTTTTGCTAAACACTATCAAAACGGAGATATGATTCCCGATGCCTATATCGAGCAATTAATCAATGCCAATCGCTTTCATGCCGGATATGCCGGTTTACGTCAACTTAACTACGGCATTTTGGATATGACGTGGCACAGCATAACAACCACTGTCGATGAACCGGTAGAAGTAATCGAATCCAACGCAACATCCAATACCACTTTACTGCCGACGGTTGAGGGATGTATTTTCAGCACCTCTTTTTCACATATCTTTGCAGGCGGTTATGCCGCCGGATATTACGGCTATAAATGGGCAGAAGTCTTAGATGCCGATGCCTTTGCTCTTTTTAAACAAAATGGTATTTTCGATAAAAAAACTGCTGCTTCTTTCAAAGAACATATTCTTTCCAAAGGCGGTAGCGATAAACCCATGGATTTATATATTACATTCAGAGGACAAAGGCCCACACAAGAAGCTTTCCTTAAACGAAGCGGACTTCTCGACCTACCGGATTCATCGAAGAATAAACCCCTTAATAAATAATTTTTCTTTTGTTCATCATCCGACTATCCCTATAAGGTTTTTTCTTTTCAATCCGTTACGCTCAGAATAATAAAAATATAGCTTGTTTAGGATTGGTGTGGAATTACTGAGCTTAGGGGAGTGAAACAAAGAATATTTGTTGTGTGAAACAATTTTATCGAACAATAACAATACTATTTATAAAAAATTATTACTTTTGCAGACTAATAACCAAAAAAAGATAAATATGTATAAAGAACAAAAAATATGTTTGAATCCCTTGGTTCAACAATTAAAGAAAGATCCGAAAGATTTTACGAAATCAGACATTATTAAGTATATCGAAGACAATGATATTAAGATTTTAAATTTTCGTTATGTTGCCGGCGACGGCAGGTTAAAAGCTTTAAACTTTGTTGTTTCCGATTCCGATTATCTGAATCAAATCCTATCATATGGAGAAAGAATCGACGGATCGAGTTTGTTTTCATTTGTTGAAGCCGGTTCAAGCGACCTTTATGTCATTCCACGGTTCCGTACTGCTTTTATGGACCCCTTTGCCGAACTGCCCACTTTATGTTTGTTATGTTCTTATTATACAAAAGACGGCACTCCCCTTGAAACATCGCCCGAATACATCCTTCGTAAAGCTTGTAATTCCTTTAAAGAAGTTACAGGAGGGATGGAATTTAATGCCATGGGTGAATTAGAATATTATGTGATAGGTGATAAAGAAGATTTATTCCTTGCCACCGATCAAAAAGGATACCATGAAGCGGGCCCTTTTTCGAAATTCGAACAGTTTCGTGCTCAAACCATGTTTTATATAGCTCAAACCGGAGGTAATATTAAATACGGGCATTCCGAAGTAGGTAATTTCACTTTGGGAGATAAAATATATGAACAAAATGAAATAGAATTCTTGGTTACCAATGCCGAAGATGCCGCAAACCAACTTATCATCGCCAAATGGATCATACGCCAATTGGCTTATGAATATGGTTTAGACGTTACCTTTGCTCCTAAAATTACGGTAGGTAAAGCCGGAAGCGGTATGCACATTCACACACAAATCACTAAAAACGGCATCAATCAATATGTTGAAAACGGACAATTAAGCAAAGTTGCCAAAACAGCCATAGCCGGATTCATGCAATGTGCCGGTTCTTTGACCGCTTTCGGCAACACAAATCCTACTTCCTATTTCCGTTTGGTTCCACACCAGGAAGCACCCACCTCCATTTGCTGGGGCGACCGTAACCGCTCGGTATTGGTGCGCGTTCCACTGGGATGGCTTTCTAAAAACGATATGATAGCCAACGAAAATCCACTTGAAAAACCTAATGCTATTGATGGGTCATTTAAACAAACCGTTGAATTCCGATGCCCCGACGGTTCGGCCGATATTTATTTGCTATTGGCAGGTCTCGTAGTGGCTGCACGCAGCGGATTTGAGATGAACAACGCCTTACAATTTGCCGAAGAAACCTATGTTAACGTTAACATTTTCCATGCTGAAAACAAAGCCAAAGCCGATTCATTGAAAAGCCTACCAACTTCTTGTTGGGAATCGGCCGAAACATTGCAACAGCATCGCGAAATTTATGAACGCCACGGCGTTTTCACTCCCCATATGATTGATGAATTAATAAAGAAATTGAAATCATTTAATGATAAAGATATAAGAAAAGAACTTGATAAAAATCCGAACAGGATGTTAGAAATTGTTAAACAATTTTATCACTGCGGATAAAATATTTTAAACAAATAGTTTATAAATTCTATGTTATGGTCGTTTTTTAAAGGTATTCTTATAGGACTTCCCTTTGTTTTTGTTGTGGGTCCCGCTTTATTTTCCATACTCCAAACAAGCATCAGCAAAGGATTTTATTCAGGCTTGCAATTGGCCATAGGCATTTCGCTAAGCGATATGCTGATTATGTTTTTGTGTTACTTCGGTCTTATTCAATACTTTGAAAACGATAACTTTCAAATAGCTCTTGGATTCGGCGGAAGTGCCATTATGGTTATATATGGCATTTATATGTTCAATAAACGCACCGTTAACCAGCCTATTAACAAAGAATTGAAATTAAAAATAAATTGGATGGGGGTGTTTACCGAAATCATTAAAGGATTCTTTTTAAACATTATGAATCCTTTTCTTTGGATACTTTGGTTATCTATCGTCTCTTCGGGGACAACCAAAAACAGCACCCCCGAAGCCATAGGTTTTATGTTGGGTATTGTTTCCATGATTTTTACCACCGATTTGCTTAAATCGTTTTTTGCCAATAAAATCAAAAGAATCCTTTCTTCGCATGTGATAATAATCATCAATAAAGTGGCCGGCGTATTGTTGTTTTTGTGTGCCGTTTTCCTGACCATTAAAACGTTGATTACCTTTAACCTAATTCCGTTCCCTTTTCATTAATCTTTTCGACAATAAGAATACATTTACCTTATATATAAAAGGTATGTATCGTTGGTATTGAATTGATTATTTCCGCGCCCTGAGCATTTCTCTTTTACCGCAAGCACCGGCCAAACGTTCTACCGTAAAACCGACTTCTTGCAATCTACGTCTGACTTCCCCTTTGGCTGAATAAGTACAAAACAAAGCTTCTTTACGCATGGATTGATAAATTGACCGGAAAATACGTTTATCCCATAACTCGGGTTGCACATCGGGGGCAAAAGCATCAAAATAAACCAAGTCATAAAGATTCTCACCTAAACAATAATCTTCTAAAAACGTTTTAACTTTTTTCAACGAAAAATGAAGCCTTATCCGATGAAAGCAATCATCCCAAGGCAAACGATGCAGGTTCGATAGCTTTTCAGGACTAATGGCAGGATAAATTTTATCATAATTAAGCATGCTTATTTCTTCATCTTGCAAAGGATAGGCTTCGATAGCAGTATAAAACACTTCGATGCTATCAGGAGCAATTGCTTCGGTAAGCAAAGCATTGAGTCCGGTTCCAAATCCGACTTCAAGTATATCGATGGAAGTAAGCTTTTCTAACAAAGGGCGTAAACCTGCATTGACATACACATGCATAGATTCTTCCACGGCACCGTTCACACTGTGATAGTGCTCGTTTAATTCGGGAACATAAAAAGTAAAAGAACCATCTTTTGTCAGACACAATTGCCGGTTCATTGCATGAAATTAAAATCGTTTATTCTATACCGGCAAAATATTTCATGAATTGAATACGCAAATAAGCTTCGGGGTCTTTCACATTTTTATAACTCATCTTCCCTTGAAAATCGGAAATGCTTGTATAATTATGCTTTAGCATCCATGTTTTCAACTCGTCGAGCATGGATTGGATGTGTTTCAATCCTTTGTTATAAAGCACTGTTGCCACTTGCACCGTATCGGCACCGGCCAATAATTGCTTTACAATGTCTTTCCCGCTGATGATACCCGAAGTAGCACTTAAACTGCAATCGACATGTGAATTCATAATTGAAATCCAACGCAAAACGGTTTGAAATCCTATACCCTCTTTATCAATACCGGCACTGATAATCTTCATATTGTCGATATCGATATCGGATTCATAAAAGCGGTTAAACAAAACCAAAGCATCGGCTCCGGCATAACTGAAAGTTTGCAATGTCTTTACAAGTGATGAAAAGTAAAGACTTGTTTTCACCGCCAAAGGAATACTGATGTTTTCTTTCACATGGCTGATGATGCGTATATATTTTTCTTCATAATCGCTTGCTGATTTTTCAAAATCGACGGGTAAAATGGAAATATTTAATTCCAAAGCATCGGCACCGGCATCTTGCATGCGTTTGGCATAGTTCACCCAATCGCCGTCGGAAATACAATTGATACTGGCAATAACCGGAATGTTTACCTTCTTTTTAACTTCCGTTATGAAATTCGTATACTTTTCATAAGAAGCCATTTCGGTGTAATTCTTAATATAACCCATTGCTTCCGAATGCACATAATCACTATCCAATTCATCCAACGACTTGCTCGTTTCGGAAATGATTTGCTCTTCAAATACCGATTTCATCACTACGGCTCCTACTCCGTATTCCTCCATTTTTTTTATTTTTTCCAAGGAATAAGTTAATCCGCAACTACCAATTATTAAGGGCGATTTCAAATTCAAACCCATATATTTACAGGATAAATCCAATGCTTCTTTCATATCACAATAATTTTAATATTTTCTATTTCAATAAATAACTCACATCCGAACCGGGTTCAATTTCAACGGCTTCTTTATTATACTCAAAAACAATCATTTTCTTTCCGCCTTTAAGCATCATTTTATCCCCTGTCACCCAAAGCGAAGTGGCTTCGCGCAAACCCACCACCTTCGTTTTTTGATTTACAGCCAGAAACTCATTTAAACGATCCTGACGCGTTTCACCTCCATGTTTTATCATTTTATCAATTTCCGGATGTGGATCAAGGTAATGCGGATTGATTTGGAAAGGGATTAAATTCAAAGCTTTAAAACTTTCAGGTTCAACAATCGGCATGTCGTTGGTAGTGCATAAAGTCGGGCAAGCAATATTTGATCCGGCACTCCAACCTATGTAAGGAATCCCCGCCTTAGCTCGTTCGTGAATCACATCAACTAATTTATACTTATGCAATTCCGCTACCAAATGAAAGGTATTACCTCCCCCTACTATAATACATTCGGCCTTTCTAACAGCTTCAATTTTATTATCAAATGTGTGTATAGAATGAAAATTAACAAATCCCAACTTTTCAAAAACCGTTTTCACCCTGTTTTCATATGCATCGTAACTGGCTGGATAGGCTTTCCCTCCTATGTTTACTCCCGCAAAAGGGACAAACACTATATTTGTTTTAGCATTTACTCCCGTTTTTTCACAAAAATATTCTATTTGATTGGTAGCCCAAGCCAAATAAGGCTCACCAAAATTTGTCGAATTACTTATCAATAAAAGATTCATACCTGATACTTATTTAATTAAACATTCCCTTTGAGCTTATGAAACAAAAGAAAGAAGAAATCTTCCCTCTTTTTTAAATTTCCTTGCAAAAATAATAAAAAAACGCTTATCCGTTAAGAAGAATTTATGGATATCATTGTATTTATTAATAATACTAAACATCAAGCATATAAATTCGTGGGTATACTCTTTCAATTTGTTAAATATTTAACGGCAGAAGGCACAGAGGGAAAAATAAGTCGAGTAAATTTTTTATTGGGGCGTGCCCCTTCGGGTCGGGCTTTCCGCTACAAGTCCTCGCTCGCAAGCTCGCTGTGGGCTTTCCGCTTCAATCCCTCACGCACGCTCTTTACCAACGTATTACGTCCCTTTAACATATAGTTTCAATTAACCTTCACGTTTTGAATACCATTCTCAGTTTTAAGAAGCTCTCAGCTCTCAGCTGTCAGCTGTCAGTTTTTCAGTGCGTTGACTTACTTTTCACTTTTCACTATTCACTATTCACTTTTCACTTTTCACTTTTCACTTTTTCCGCTCACGGATTTCCACAAATTATCACAGATTTTTGTTTTTATATTAAAGAACCGGTGTACCGATTTCTACCGGTTCTTTTTTATTAAATTTATATCATTTTAAATGTATTAATAATAAAAAATGCGATGAAAAACATAGTTTCAAAGCCTTTATAT
>MWCE01000021.1 GCA_002069895.1 Bacteroidetes bacterium ADurb.Bin234
TTTGACCGACATCTCATTAAAGCGGGAATTAGGCACCAGTGTATTTCCTCCCTGTTTGTAATCGGCGTGGGTTTTATGACCGAAACGTAATCCGCCGAAAATGCTTTTAGATGCTCCTTTTACGCCAATGTTTTGTGAAAGCCCCAATGTGTTTGAAAACAATTGTAGATTGTAATCGCCTATGAGGCTACCGATGGGAGCGGGTTTTTCTTTGATGAAATTCATCACTCCTCCAATGGCATCCGATCCGTAGAGAAGGGATGCTGGTCCTTTTATTATTTCTACATCTTCCATCCCAAATTCATCAATGCCAAGTGGATGATGGCTTGAATATTGATAGTTTTCAAAGCGTACGCCATTGTTTAATACCAATATATCGTTCATGGAAAGACCGCGTATCACCGGTTTGGAAACACCGCTGCCTTTTGAAATCATATCAACTCCGGGTATTTCCGTTATCATTTCCATAAAGTTAGGACTGTTTTTTATTTGGGCATGATTGAGTTTCAACAGGTCGATTTTAACGGCATTTTCATGTTGGGTGGAGTTATATCCACCCGAAACCACTATACCTTCGGCTTCTATGGCCGTTGTTTTTAATGCGATATTTAATGTTATTTTTTCTCCTTTTAATTCAATGGTTTCGATATGATTGGAATAGCCGATATAGGAAAATTGAATTTTTATTTTTCCGTTTGGTAAATTCGTTATTTCATACATTCCCTTATTATCGGTGATACTTCCTTTGTGCATATCGGGGATGTAAATACTAACACCGACAAGAGATTGATGGTTCTCATCGGTAATGTTTCCCGATATGGAATTTTGAGCGTTTGCTTTTATTAAAAGAAACGACACAAAGAAAATAAAAATGATTTTCTTCATTTTATTTATTATTAAAATTTACAATTAAGTGAATATGATAAAGCGTTACGATGGTAACCTTTATAATTAATTGTAAAAGGGCGGTCCCCTTAAAAGGAAGGAAAAGTTTGTTTGTTTGTTGTAATATATAAAGGAATAGTGAATTTCATATTTTTTATCGTAACTTGTCTTTTGTTTTTTCAGGTTTGGTTTGTCCAATGTAAACAAGGAGAACTCAAAAGAAGAAATGGGACAGTGTGAATGTTTGTGGTGTAAGTGGCATTCGTTTTCGGCAGTGCAATGAAAATGGTCGTGATGGTGAAACAATGCATCGCAAATTGTGATGAAAGTTGGTAGGATTAAAATACATACCAGACAAACAGCTAATATTTTTTTTGATAATTGTTTCATGTGTAGTAATTTGCGATTAACCCAAATCCTTTTTTAAAATACTATATACTTCCAAATCGGTGAATATGTTGTCGGAGAGGAGTTCGCCTTCACGTTCTATGCCTTCGAAAGTAAAGCCCAAACGTTGGGGAATATGTTTACTTTCGTTGTTGCCAACTGCACATTTAATTTGTATCCGATTGAGTTGTAATTGCTGAAAGGCATAGTCTATCAAAGCTTTTACGGAAAGGCTCATGATGCCTTTCTTTTGAAAACTTTCCGACAGCCAATATCCGATTTCTGTCTTTTGATTCTGTTTGTCAATGCTTTTTAATCCTATCAATCCGGCAAAAGCATTTTTGTAGTGAATGGTAAAAACGCGTTCTCTTTGGTCGGGAGGGGTTGCGTAGATGCTGTTGATATAGTTTTCGGTGTCGACAACATGACGGGTGTTGTCAACAAAAGGGAGCCATTTGCGTAAATAAGCCCGTTGGGATTGTATGATGTGAAAAATGATTTTGGCATCGGATAGCACTATGGGCTTCAAGTTGATGTCTTCGTTTACTTGAATAGGATGCATGGACAAGCTTATTAATAATGTTAAATAAAAGAATAAAATGTAGGTTGTTGATGATAACGATAATTTTTTTGTTGCATCGAAAAGTAAGAATCGGAAATAATAAAGTCAAGGTTTTCTTTTTATTCGTTTAGTAAGGCTTTGTCAAATTCATTTAATAGGATAATGAACTCATTGGGTAGTTTGGTATTCACAAATTCAATGATCGATGTGGGTATTTTTTTATAATAAGCGGCAGCAATACCACCTGTCATACAGGCGATGGTGTCGCTGTCGCCACCGATAGAGACGGCCAAGCGAATAGCGTTTTCATAGTCAGTGCTTTCTAAAAAAGCTACTATTGCTTGCGGCACACTGCCTTGACATGACACTTCGAAGGTGTAGCTTTCACGAATACTATCAAGTGTGAAGTTTAGGTCGTAGAAAAAAGTATTTTGAATATAATGTTTAATTTCTTGTTTTGTTTTACCGATATTAGCTAAAAAAACAGTGGCAGCAATGGCTTGTGCTCCTTTGATGCCTTCAGGGTGATTGTGTGTTACTTCGGCCGACATTTTGGCGGTTTTTAATACTTTCTCTAAATTGTCGTAAGCAAATCCAATGGGGCTCACACGCATGGCTGCACCATTACCAAAACTGTTGTATGGTTTTCGTACTTCATTGTGTAACCATGATTTGAAATGAGAACCGTAACCCCGACCGTAAAATCTTCGTCCATACTCCCAAATGGTTTTCGAAAAATCCAAATCATTTAATAAACAATCGACTATGGCCATTGTCAGGACTGTATCATCGGTAAAATCGGAAACGGGGGTGAATAGTTTAAATGATGTTGTTTTAACATTGTTCCATTCATAAGTTGATCCTATAATATCGCCTGCTATGGCACCGATAATGGTGTTTGATTTTATTTTCATTTTAATTATTCTGTTTCATTAATAAAAAAACTGTTTTTCGAAATTCGTGCGCAAAGATATAAAAATTATAAATAAAAACAATTATTTTTGTTTCTTTTAATTATTTTTTCCTTATCATTTGATGTTTAACGTAATATATTTTGCTTGTTTAATTCGATTATACTAAAACATAAAGCCTTTCGTTAACATAAACATAAATTATATCCTTATGAAAGCCTTTATATTTACGGAAAAAATGAAACTTTCCGATTTGTTGTCGGTAAATCATCATCTTATTCTTATGATACCGCGTTTCGGCATTGAATTCGGATTCGGTGAAAAAAACGTAAAAGAAATTTGTGAAAAGTATAATATCTCTACTTCGTTTTTCCTTTTGGTATGCAATGTATATACTTATGATGATTATTTACCCGACAAAAAAGCTCTGTTGGCAACCGATATGCGTTCCCTGATTCCCTTTTTATCCGCATCGCATGATTATTACTTGAATGAACGTTTGCAGTTTATCGAATCCTACTTGTTTAAAATTGCTGATAATTGCGAATCGAAATACGGTGATACCTTGAAACGTTTTTTCTCCGGTTATAAACAAAAAGTGGTCGACCATTTCGAATATGAAGAGAAAACAGTCTTTCCTTATATCGATGCTTTGCAAATGGGTAAGCCTTCGAAATCTTATAACATCAATCAGTTTCAAAGCATACATTCCAATATCGAAGACGAATTAAGCGATCTGACCAATATATTAATTAAATACTTGCCCTGCAATCTGATGACCAAAGAAAGGGTTATGATACTGAATGAAATATTTCATCTATCCGACGATCTGAATAAGCATTCTTTGATTGAAGAAAAGATATTAATACCCTATGTTGAATTTTTAGAAAAAGATAACATATGAGTAAAAGCTATAAAATAATAGTTGTAGAATCTTCACCATTACTGGTAGCCGGATTGAAACACATGCTGTCCGGGCATTTGAGTTATGATGTGGTGGCTGTGTTGGAGTCGACGGAGAAATTACATGATAAATTGATTTCCCTTAAACCTGATATTATCATTATCAATCCTTTATTGATAGACTACGCTAAACGTTTTATGCTTAAAAGTATGTTGTTGAAAACACCTCCCGTTGTTTGCATTGCTTTGGTGAGTGCTTATGTGGAGCCGGTGGTATTGAAGCAATATCATGGGGTTATCGGTTTGGAAGACGGTAAGCAGAAAATAGAAACTAAATTGCGCGAGGCTTTGCAGAATGATCGTCCCAATGAACAGAAAGATAATTATGAATTGTCAGACAGGGAAAGGGATGTGTTAATAGCCGTAGCAAAAGGTAAGATGAATAAAGAAATTGCCGATCAATTGCATATTTCCATACATACGGTTATTTCGCATCGCAAAAATATCAGTCGGAAAACGGGAATTAAATCGGTTTCGGGATTAACGGTTTATGCTCTCTTAAACAATATGATCGACGAAAGAGAAGTAAAGTAATTCTTATTGATATAAACTTTTTATTTTTTCCAATAATACACGGGCATGTTTGGCTCCGCTTTCATGGGTTTGGCCTGCTATGTGGGGACTTAAAAACACCTTGTTGCTCTGAGCCAGAAAATGCATGTTTTCATCCCATGCTTCTTTGGGGCGGTTCCTTAAACGGATGTCTTCGTATTCCAGCACGTCTAAGGTCGCTTTCATAACTTTCCCGCTTTGGATGCATTGAACCAAATCGCCCGTATGCAATACCTTTCCCCGTGATGTATTGATTAAATAAATGTTTTTACGAAAAGCATTCAGCAGGTTTTTATTTATAAAATATAAATTCTCAGGTATATAATTTATATGTATACTGACGATATCCGCTTGGATTAGCATATCTTCCAAAGAAGTTTCTCTAACAACCTCATTTCCGAAACCACTTTTGTATTTATCGTAAGCAATGATATGACATCCAAAGCCGGATAGTTTCTTAGCCACGGCTTTACCCATATGTCCGTAACCTATAATACCGAAAGTTTTGGTATGAAGCTC
>MWCE01000022.1 GCA_002069895.1 Bacteroidetes bacterium ADurb.Bin234
CATGGCACCGATAGAATAAGCAAAAATATCCACTTGACTATCGGCATGAAACAAAGGATGTAAACCTGATTTAATATCTTTAAGCAAGGAAGTAACATCCTCAATGGTTTGTTTTCCAGAAGAATAAAAACGTATAGGATTTTCAGTAAGGCGCTCGCTAAGAACATAATTAGCCACGCTTAAAGAATCATTCGATTTGCCTAATCTTGAAGGTAAGAATTTGAATAAATTCCTCAAATTTAGCCAACCCGTTTGAGAACGATTCATATGAAAGGCAATGGGAAACAATATAACAGGACGTTGGGTATACATGCACAGAAATTCAGCCCAACATAAATACTTTTCCCAACTTCGTTCATTGAGTCCATGTAGTAATAAAATGGCTTTATCGGTTTTGATTGAGGACTTTAACATAAAGACCGGATAATAAAATTGTTTGTTTTCAAGAATATTCAAATCATTGCCTTGTAAAACACGATCATAAACAGCAGGATAATCATAGGAGAAATCCGATTGAAAAGGCATAAAGCGTATTTCAACATCCGATTGCTCACACCTAACATCCTGCCCTATCCTGAAGGCATTCTTTAATTCTTGTTGACGTTTAAAAAAATCAAACATATATTTTTTATTAAACTGCGGCAAAAGTAAAATCTTTTCTCATATCGACAAATTAAATGTGGTTGCAGGCCGTTTTTTTTTGTTTAAGCTTAAAATATGGGGTGAATTATTCAAATACGGGGCGAATCTTCTTCTGTCGAAACACTCCGATAAGTTTTATATTATTTATAACATTTTATAAAAAACCATTGTTTATAGTGATTCTATACGTTAAGTTTCTTTTCTTTGCATGGCAAGAAGTATCACATAACG
Organism: Bacteroidetes bacterium ADurb.Bin234; assembly: GCA_002069895.1. GTDB lineage: Bacteria > Bacteroidota > Bacteroidia > Bacteroidales > WCHB1-69 > UBA5266. The sequence goes on from MWCE01000022.1 coordinate 874, forward strand.
CTATACTACTACAACTTAAATGTAATTATATATTTTAAATTATATTAAAAAATTGTTAAAAAATAATGTACCTTTGCAACAAATTAAAATTGAGATGAGAAAAAAGGTTCCGTCCTACATTACAGAGAAAGGAAACATTATTCGCTTATTGTTTTTCGTTACTTTTTTTGTATTTGTATTCATTATTCTCTTCAAACCCTTTAACTCCAACAACTGGAAACAAGGAATGGGAGTTGATACATTCGTATTTTATGCCATTCTACTTGTCGCCATAGGATTAGGGGTATTAGCCGTTAGCAGGATAGTGATGTATTTAACCCGAAACCACATTGAATTGTATTATTTTACGTATATTGTTTGGATGCTATCTGAAATAGCATTTATTTCATTGGCTTGCACTTTATTTGTATGGTTAATCGATGGCCAAAGGAATGACTATTTCCACATTTTTCCCTATACGGCATTCTATACCACCACCATACTATTTCTACCCTACTCCATTTTATTGTTATATTTCGAATTAAAAGAAAAAAACGTCGCTTTGGAGAAAATCAAAACATCACTACATCTGAAACCAACGGCAAAAATAAACGGAGAAGAAACAAACCTTATCAATTTTCCCGACGATAAAGGAAACCTGAAATTATCGGTAAATGCCGATCATTTATTTTATTTGGAAGCTGCCGACAATTACATTAAAATATGTTATATAAACAAAGAAAAAGTTTCGCATTTCATTTTAAGAAACTCCCTCAAAAATATTGAAAATCTATTAACAAACAGTAATTTGGTTCGTTGCCACCGTTCATATATGATTAACCTATCCAAGGTAAACGTATTGAGAAGAGAAAAAGACGGTCTTTACATCGAATTAGATTCCAAATCACTACCCGACATTCCCGTTTCAAAAACCTATTCCAATCAGGTGGTTCAACTTTTTTCCGACGCTTCGGTTTAATTTGATTATATGCTAATCACCATTTCGGCAATAAACATATCGTTTATATTGGGATTATTTGTTTTCAAGCATTTTTCATAATTCAAACGAAATTCGGCTTTGAAAAATTCATGATCCATTCCGAAATTAACACCTGTTGTTAAACGGGCAATGAAAACATCTTTAAAAAATGGGCTTCCCAGCATATCCCAACGTAAAGTGGGTGCAATGTAATGTAAACACTTTGTTTTATTGATAGGAAATTTATAATATGTTTCTAACAGCAAGCCGCTGCCGGTTTCGGTAAGCGCAGTATCGATGTGATTTATGTTACGGTGAAAATACTCCGCTTCGATAAAAAAGGAATTGTTTTGATAAGCACATTCCGCTCCCCACATCGACAATTTATTGGAGTCAAGATTATATCCGCCGTAATATTCACCTGTTAGACTCAAACCTGTGAAAGGATAAATACGAATGCGCCCGGTATAATTCGGAATATCAAAACTTTTATTCCTATAACCCATGCCGTTAAACACTCCAACAGCCACATCAAAAGGGATAATTTGATTTTTAAAAGCATAATCGGCAATAAGTCCGACATCAACTATGCCGGCTGTCATATCGCTTACGACCAATGAACGGGTTGCGAAGAATATACGCATAGGATTACGTAGATATTCGGACGAAAAGAAGGGTTTTTGATAACCCAACCAAAATTTAAGTGTATGCTGATTATCGCTATAGGGTTTAAAAACGGCAAAAGCACTCAACACCCTGAAAACACCTTCATCCGATAAATCCATTTCCATTTGATAGTTAATAATCGGATTCACATCACCCCTTATTCCCAAACGGGCGTTTCTCACCACAAAGCGATGTTTACCTGTTTCTGTGTTCCATTCATAATCGGTTTTTATGACACCGTAAACTCGGGGTAAATAACGCAAAGCTTTTAACGTATTATTAACCGGTTGAATTGCTATGCTTGAATCTTTTTGCGAAAAGGTGTATGGTAAAAAGAAAAGGACTGATAAAAAAAGAATAGAAATCTTTCCCATTTTAATGTATATGTTTAGTATGTGCTGCAAAAGTATTAAAAAATATATATATCTTTGCATCCGTAAATAAAATAAAATAGATGAAAGTATTTGTAAGTATAATTATGGGTAGCACTTCCGATTTACCGATTATGGAAGAAGCTATTGTTTTTTTGAAAGAAATGGGTATTGACTATGAGTGTATGGCACTGTCAGCACATCGCACCCCTGAATTGGTAATGGAATATGCCAAAAACGCAAAACTTAAAGGCGTTCAAGTGATTATTGCAGGAGCAGGCGGAGCAGCACATCTGCCGGGTGTTGTGGCAGCTTATACGTCGATTCCCGTGATTGGCGTCCCGATAAAATCCTCAAACTCTATCGACGGTTGGGATTCCATTTTGTCTATTTTGCAAATGCCTGCGGGTATTCCGGTGGCTACGGTTGCGCTTAACGGTGCCAAAAACGCCGCTATTTTAGCTGTTCAAATGATAGCAACAAGTAATGAGGATTTATACAAGAAACTTACAGATTTTAAAGAAAAGATGAAAATGAAAGTGATTAAAGCAAATGAAGCTTTACAAAACAAGTAGTTTTGTTTTATTCGATAATCACTTTTTTGTTCAATATTCCCGTAGGAGTAATCAAACGCAAAGAGTAGATTCCTTTGGCAAAAGCATCAATATTAATAACACTTAAAAAAGATATAACGGACTTACAGCTATATACCATCTGACCTGAAACAGTCAGCAATTGAATATCTAAGATTTTATCTTCGGAATTGTTTTCAATATAAATAAAGTCTTTTGCAGGATTGGGATAAATATTTATTTTATTGGATAATAAAGCTTCATCAATACTTAAAGGTGCTGTAGTAAAAGCAATTTCATCCCCGTAAACAGTTCCGTAAATCGTACTGGCATAAGTAGTAAGGAAAGCTTTACAGATGTAGGATGTATTCGGAATTAAATTATCCAAACGAAGAACATAAGAAGAATCATCAGCAAAAATTGTATTAAAATTCGATTCGGACGATTTTTTCCATTTAAAACCTTTAGCAACGATTTGGGCACAACCTTCGGTTAAAGTTCCATAAAGCATAGCTGATTGAGCACCGATTTGATTAACACTATCGGTTTCAACACTAACATCACCCGTAAAAGTAATCACTTTTTCGTTTTCGTAATCACCCACAGATATTACAGGCAACCATAAGGTATCGTTTTCTTTACAATAAAACAATTTTAATTTATAAGCACCCGCCATTATGCCCGATATGCCGTCAATAGAAAAAACCAAGTTGGTATCGTTATCGGGGTTTAATGTGTTTTGATTATCAATTAATACCCTACTCACATCACAAACTTCACCGCCGGCACCATTGAGCACAACAGCTCGTATGACACCTTTAAATGGTAAAGAACCGTTATTCATCACTTTGGTCGTAATAGAGAAAGGTGATTCACATACAACTGAAGAAGCCGATAAATTCAACCTATCATAGAGTATCAAATGAAAATCGCCGGATTGGTTTGGAGCAATTATATCATAAACAGCTCCTTGATAAGACGTGAAATCATAATAAGCACCCGGATTTAAACTTGTAACGGCAAAATAACCGTCAGAGGAACCACCCCATCCCCAATTAAAATGGAAGAAGTTGTTTGCATCGTAACCATCGCACACAAAAGCATGTCCACCGCCATCACCTTGACCTCTGTATAATACAGGCTTTCTCGCATTTAATTGTGATTTCAACATGGCAATCCAAGCAATATCACCCAATATGTAACGGTGGTCGCTTTTCACACTTGAATAACCAAAGTAAGTACGCAAAGCATATTCCGCCGATTGCTTACCTACGGTTAACTCATCCAAATAAGCTCCGCTTTCAAAAACACCGTAATCCATTTCAACGGCAACACCGCAATGATACATTAAAGTGGCTACAGCTTTTAAAGAATCACTTGCTGTGGTTGAAGTTAATTGAACAGGCATTATATCATATGAATAAACAGTATTTTCAAAAGAAGCATTCAACTCGCCGAATTGATCGTGAACATAAGAATGAGAAGAAAAACCTGTTTGAGGATATTTCCAATAATTAATTACCTGTGCCATGGCAGTTGCCACGCAACCTGTTACGGCACGCATATGACTGTCTGAATCGAGTGGACATAAATTATTATAATATGGAGATTGACTCCATTTTGTTTTTATCAAAGGCGATACACCCGATTTCACATCTTTTTGAACCGGCAAATTTCCATAAAGCAAATCATTCCATTTCATCTGCGTTTCTTCACTCGCTTCAATATTATTATCAACAATACAAGCTATTTCGCGTTTACATTCCGATAAAAACGACGACATATTCGCAGGTATCTGTTCCGGATTAAATGTACTTTCATCAGAATAACCTAAAACAGGAATCACATTGTCATTACCTGAAACGATGATATATCCCTTGGGTTCTATATTATAAACATAAAAATAAGTTAAGGGATCGGCATTTTTACGATGCGACACCGCCTGATAAACCAGTTGTAGTGTTGGATTACTTTTTTGTAATTGCATATCGGTTTGTGACTGTAGAAATCGTCGAGCCACTGTCATTGCCGTGTTTGTATCAACGGGATTAGCATTTAATACACTTATAAGCGAAATCCATATTATCGTGAATGCTTTATTCATCAAATTAGTTTTATTATCTATTAAGTTTAACATTTAATTATATTGTTTATCATTCAACAAAAATCATGCATAAGTTTTATGTTGTCATTGCGTCATTCCAACAACAACTCTTCATTGTTATTTACTTTGTTTAAAAGCCTTTGATCCATTTTCTTACTGGCGTTGGCACCTAATTTTTTAATATTTTCCATCCTGCCAATAATCGTATCTCCTCTTTTGGAAGATTTACTTAATTTATTCATGGCCGATTCATAGGTGTCTTTGGCCATATTGATGCGTTCGCCCACTTTAATCAAATCTTCGGTAAACGCAACAAATTTATCATATAACATGCCGCTTTCTTTGGCAATATCCAATACATTGTTTTTTTGATTTTCTTGTTTCCAGATAAAGGAAACCGTCCGCATGCTGGCCAATAAAGTTGAATTGGAAACCAAGACTATGTTTTTGTTTAATGCTTTATCGAACAATCCCAAATCATTTTGCAAAGCCAATGTCAAAGCAGGTTCGAGGGCAAAAAACATAAACACGAAATCGGGGGT
>MWCE01000023.1 GCA_002069895.1 Bacteroidetes bacterium ADurb.Bin234
AATGCCTGCTTCCCACGAAGATACCTGCCGTTGGATGGAGGTATTGAAACCCATATTCGAAAATCCTCAGGTATTGAAGATTGCCCAAAACCTAAAATTCGATATGCAAGTGCTGTTACGTTATGATGTGGAGGTGAAAGGCGAATGTTTCGACACCCTCTTGGCACATTATATCATCGAACCCGAAATGCGTCACAACCTCGATTTATTGGCAAAAAGTTATCTTAATTATGAAACGATTACTTATGAACAACTTATAGGTAGCAGTTCAAAGAAAACAAGCATAAAAGATGTTCCCATTGAAAAACTGAAAGATTATGCCTGCGAGGATGCCGATATCACCTTGCGTCTTTATCATATATTGGAAAAACAATTGAATGAAAATGAAGGATATAAACTTTTCAAGGAAATAGAAATGCCTTTGGTACCGGTTTTGGCAAGCATGGAACAAAAAGGCGTTCATATCGATACGGACTTCTTAAACACTTTTGCCGCCGAATTGCAAATCAAAGCCAAAGAAATAGAAACAAATATTTATGAATTAGCCGGTGAAGTTTTCAACATTTCTTCTCCTAAACAATTGGGAATTATCTTATTCGAAAAATTAAAAATCATTGAAAATGCCAAACTCACCAAAACAAAACAATACCAAACAGGCGAAGAAATTTTACAAAAATTAGAGCATAAACATCCTATTATTCCTTTAATATTGGAATACAGAGGCATTATGAAATTAAAATCGACCTATGCCGAAGCCTTCCCGAATTTGGTAAATCCGCAAACAGGACGTGTTCACACTTCGTTTAATCAAGCCATTACCGCAACCGGACGTTTAAGTTCCAGCAATCCGAATTTGCAAAACATTCCGATACGCAACGATGAAGGTCGAGAAATACGCAAAGCATTTATTCCTGCCAATGAAGAATATACCCTATTAGCCGCCGATTATTCACAAATAGAATTACGCCTGATGGCAGCCATGAGCGGCGATGAAAGCATGTTTGAATCATTCTGTAACGGCGAAGACATACATGCTGCCACTGCATCAAAGATTTATAATGTTCCTTTGCCGGAAGTAAGCCGCGAAATGCGTAGAAATGCCAAAACCGTTAATTTCGGCATCATTTACGGCATATCCGCTTTCGGCTTATCAGAACGACTGAATATTTCTCGTAAAGAAGCCGCCGACATCATTGAACAGTATTTCAATAAATATCCGAAAGTAAAACTATACATGGAAAAGCAAAAAGAGTTTGCCCAACAACACGGCTATGTGGAAACCATTATGAAACGCCGTCGTTATCTGCGCGATATCTATTCCAACAATTCTATCGTAAGAGGTGTTGCCGAACGTAATGCCATTAACGCACCCATACAAGGTTCCGCAGCAGATATGATAAAAGCCGCTATGATAAAGATTTATGAAGAAATACAAAAAAGAAAATTGAAATCAGCCATTGTGTTGCAAGTACACGATGAATTGGTTTTTGATGTATACAAACCTGAATTGGAAGAAATGAAAGCCATTGTCCACGACGGAATGATTCATGCCATGCCGATAACGGTCCCTTTGGAAATCGACATGAAATCGGGAAACAATTGGTTGGAAGCACATTAATATAATATTATATGATAAAAAAAGTTCTCGGCACTTTCGGTTCGCGTGTTATTTGTACCCTGATAGCTTTCGGCATTGTGATTATCAATTCGCAAGTGTTCGGGTCGAGCGGATTGGGAACCATCGGACTTTTTATCTTAGGTATAACCATTCTACAAAACCTGACTTCTTTTGTCGGGGGACCTTCTTTGGTGTATATGCTGCCCCGTTACGACACTTTCCAATTGATGTTTCTTTCCTATGTTTTTCATATTGTCATAAACATCATCGGAACAATCCTATTATATGTTTTTCATTTGATACCTACCGAATACGCATGGCCTTTATTTTTCTCTTCGCTTTTTTTCTCGGTATATTACATTAACTCCCAGCTTATATTATCAAACGAGCGAATCAAAGCTTATAACATCCTGGCAATTATTCAAATAATTATTCAATTAGGTTTAATGGTACTGCTTTTATTCGTATTTAAAATCAAAGATGTTTCTTCATATATATATGCTTATTTAATTTCATATATAGTGGTAGCCATATTAGGATTCATTTTGGCATGGAATAAAATACTATTTAAAGGATTTGCAAATATCTTTCCGCTATTGAAACAGATGCTGATTTACGGATTTACCATACAAGCCGCTAATTTCGCCCAATTGTTGAATTATCGTTTGAGTTATTATATCATTGAATTCTGTTCGGGACGTAAATCTTTAGGCCTATTTGATTTAGGAACTAAATTATCAGAAGCCGTTTGGATATTACCCAAAAGCATGTCGACCGTTCAATATGCACGATTGTCGAATTGCAACGGTAATAAACGCTATGCCAAAAAGCTCACCTTAGCATTTCTTAAAATGGCATTTGTCTTCGCTACATGTACCACCCTGATTTTGATATGCATCCCCGCTATCTGGATAGGATGGATATTCGGAGCGGAATTTGTGGAATCTAAACCGGTTATCTATGCATTGGCATTGGGAATAGTGATTCTTTCGTGCAATCTTATTCTTTCGCATTATTTTTCCGGTTTCGGTAAATATAAAATCAACACTGTCAGCTCACTCATAGGCTTATTAATTACTATCGGGCTTGGGGCTTCGCTTATCCCCCGTTTTCAACAAATGCCTTATTCGGAAGTGATTTTTATCATGGCATGGATTAGCAGTATTTCCTATGTGGGTAGTTTTCTATTTTCTTTTATGTATTTTATAAAAACCGCCAAAGTAAAATTAAGCGATTTACGTATTGACAAACAAGACATCAAATTCTTACGCAGTGAATTAAAAAAGATTTTAAAGAACCACGCTTAAGTCCTTAATATTCGTGAAACCAATAAACAAATACCTCCAAGTGTTGAAGCAAATATTCCCTTTAAGTTTGCTTTATATGGTATTATATATACAAATCATAGTATGTATTACGAATTTCTCCGATTATGATTTCCGTGAAATGGTTATTTGGTTGTGCTGGATACCCATCGGATTGATTCCATTTTATATTTCAAAAAAGAAAATGTTTTATTACCTTTTCCTATGCATACTTTTTACGGATAATTTTATCAATCTCTCGCATTGGCTACTGTTAAAAGGCGATATAACGGCATCCAGTCTTTTTATATTGATAAACACTAACTTCTCCGAATCGGTCGAATTTATGACACTCAAAGGAAATTATAATTTACTATTACTTTTACCTTTTATCTTACTATTTATATATGCTTTACGTAAAATTCCCCCGTCTTTTAATTATAAAGAAGGGAAATATGTATTAGGGATAATCATGTTAAGCGTCCTCATTTATTTTAGCGACAATATTATCCATCAACGATTTGTACGTAAAGCCGTACCTGCATCAACCAAAGCGATGGTTTTCTTCTCTCAGGAAATAAAAACCTATAACTCTTTAAAAAAACGCAACATCAAAACAGTAAAAGCCTTGACAGATGATAGCCAAGCCCGTGTTTTTGTTTTGATTATAGGTGAATCTTGCAGTAGGAACCATATGTCTTTGTATAATTACCATCGAAATACGAACGTAAAACTGAAAAACAGAAAAGATATTATTGTGTATGACAATGTCGTTTCCTCTCACTCCAATACCATTTTTTCATTGGGGATGATGCTGTCGGAATCGGACTTGGAAAATAACATTGAAATTGATAACAGCGTTTTTTTAGCCGATATCTTTCATGCTGCGGGTTTTAAAACCTATTGGATATCCAATCAATCGCCTTTGGGAGTATGGGATAATGCGGTTTATAACATGGCACGCTTACATGACAAAGTGGTTTATGAAAATAAAAAAGCCAATTCTTCGTTTGAAAGTACATTAAAGGCATCCTTCGACGAGGTTCTATTTGCTCCTTTTAAAGAAGCATTATCGGAAAAAATAAAAAATAAATGCATCATGCTACACTTAATGGGAAGTCATTCGAGCTATGCTAAACGTTACCCTGCTAACTTCTCCTGTTTTAACACCGATAAAGATAAAGTGGGAAAAACCGTTAACACATACGATAATTCGATTTTATATAATGATTTTATCATGGATAGTTTACTTATTATCCTGACACAATATGCTTCTAACGACACCAACACACTCTATACAGCCATTTATCTCTCTGATCATGGTGAAAATGTGTACGATGAAAACAACAATGCCGGACACGACTACACCGGTTCATTACCCAAATCGAACGTGGAAATCCCTTTTATTGTTTGGCTATCGCCACAATACATTAACAAATACCCTTCAAAATCAAACACTATATTAAATCATAAGCATAAACCTTTTATCAGCGATGGATTATTTCACGCCGTTTTGGACTTGAATCATATACAAACTTATTATTTTGACCGTTCTAAAAGTGTTTTTCATCTTAATTACAATGCTAAAAGAAAACGTATACTGGAAGATAAGATGGATTACGACCTAAAATAAAAAATAAATGAAACGTTCGGAAACTTTACATATTATTCATCTTATGAGTTGGTCGCCAACGGACGAAAATCCTACACTGGGGAACTTCTGTTTACGGCATATTCAAACGGTTTCCGACCAATCCGATTCGCTTGTATTGAACGTTCAGCGAGTCAACTATTCTATAAAAAATATAGAAATAAACCTGCAAAACGTTGACAATTACCGTCAACTAAACATCAATATAAAAGATTGCATCACATACGGCAAAACAATAAATAAACTTGTCAATGCCTATCGAATGTTTAAAGCCTATAATTATGGCTTACGATATATTAAAAAACACCTCTTTCGCCCCGATTTGGTGCATCTGCATGTGGCATTACCTGCCGGCAAAATAGCTTTGTATTGGAAATATCGTTATGGGTTATCTTACGTATTGTCTGAACATTGGTCAATTTACCTTCCTCAAGACATGCGACTGGGAAAGGATAAAATAAGCAAATTATTATTGGCCATAACCAATCATGCCTCCATAATTATGCCGGTGAATGAAAACTTAAAACGGCATATGATGGATTGTGGTGTAAAATCGGATTTTCAAGTAATACCTAATGTAGTAGATACGGCTCTTTTTAACATAAAAGAAAAGAATACAACAGATAAAAAACAAATATTGCATGTATCATCCTTAGTAGACAAAGAAAAGAATTTCTCGGGATTACTGCGTGTGATAAAACGTGTAAGATTATTTAGGAACGATTTTGTTTTAAATGTTGTACACAGTTCTTCCAATCAAGCATTTGAACAATACGTATTAGAGAATGATTTACAGGATTGCATTGTTTTTCACGGAAGAAAAAACGAAAAAGAAATCGTTAGCTATTATCAACAAGCCGACTTTTTTGTGCTTTTCTCCCATTTTGAAAACCTGCCTTGCGTTGTCCTTGAATCTTTTGCCTGCGGTTTACCGGTTATTGCAACCAAAGTGGGAGAACTTCCCTATATCATAAAC
>MWCE01000024.1 GCA_002069895.1 Bacteroidetes bacterium ADurb.Bin234
CAAAGTCATCAACATCATCAAACAGTAACCTGAATTTATATACGTACATAGCGTTTATTATTACAATTATATATTGATATTTATATTTCAAAAATTATTCTTCGAGAGCAAACATAGGGTCCCATGGTGGTAGTTTAACGGATTCGGTTTTTAAGAGGTCTAAAATTTCTTTTTTAACATATTTCTGTTCAACAACCAAACGGAACATGTATTCGTTAAACCAATCATCTGTCATAATCAAATAACCGTTATATCCGGTAAGTCCCCAACTGTTTTCCAATAACCATTTCAAAGGTTTCCCGTTTTTGTTTATATCAACACCGCACAAAGTCATGGCATGTGATGAACTGCTGGCAAAAGATTGAATGCGTTGTTTCTTATTCATTCCGAAAGTGATTCCCATCAAGGATTCATAGTCGAAATTATTAAGATCGAGTGTTCCGTTATCTCTGTTATAATATTTTCCTACATCACATGAAAAATACAAAGCGGTGCTATCCTTGATGGATTGCATGGCCATTTCTTTGATATCGTCGATAGGCAAATTGATATACTTCCAATTCAGTCCGTCATACATATGTCTGTCGTATTCGATTTCATACACTTTATAGTATTCGCGGGTGGGATCATTCATAAACATAATGTAAGTACTCAAATCTTCGTTAACAAATTCTTGGTAGAAGGATTTGGGTGTGTATTCTTTAGTGGAAACGGGTATGCCGTTGGCATCTTTTAATGTCCAAGTAAAAGTAGTAGGAGGGACTCCTAAATTGAGTGCAAGCATCCGATATATATTTGTCAACATTTCGGTTTTTCGCAGAATTAAAGCGTCTTCTTTCATTTCTTTTTGAGCTGCTTTTTCACGAAGTTCAAGACCGTATTCTCTTAATTTTAAAGAGATGAGATTTGTCATGCGGGTGGTATTTTCACTGCTGTTGGTTTCTGGCATGGCTTCTTTGGGTACCAATCCGTATTTAGTAACCAAATCAATCATACCTGTAAATTGACCGCCGTCGCCAATGGGATTTTTAAATAGCCATTCAACGGTTTTATCATTGAAGTCTTTATTGCGTGTGTCGATAACGGCTTGCAGGAATAAATTTGATTTTTCCAATTGATCCCAAAAGAATAAATAGTTTTGAGAGAATTCAAACTTATCGGGATTGTATTTAGCAATGAATTTGGCTCTTAAAATATTCATGCCCGAAAACATCCAACATCTGCCCGACGACTTTTGATTGGTGATACCTTTTGTTTTTACTTTATGTGAAAAGTAGGTGTCGTTAAGGTCGGAATTAGACAAGTTCAAAGCTAATTTGTTGATGTCGTTATTGGCAATGGCGTTGAGTATGGCTTTGTCGGAAGCAGTGTTTTGAAAGGATTTTTGTAGGTCAACCAGCATTTTCTCGCTTATGCAGCCTTTGTTTTCTTGTGAAAAAAGCGTTGTTAATGTGAAAAAACCGATTGCAAAACCAAGTATGATGAATCTTTTCGGCATTGAAATATTATTTTTTTTTGTTGCAAAAATACATCAAAAATAAATAAACAAAGCATTGAAGTATAAAATATTTGGTAAATTATGTTTTTTATGTGTTTAAAGTTTAATAAATAGGATAAATCTTGTGAGTTAAATGACTATCTTTGCACGTAGAAATAATTGCATTATAAACAAATAGAAAAGTATATGATTATGATTAATGTAGGTATCAGACATGAAGACAAATACGAACAAGAACGAAGGGTGGCAATAAGTCCTTCTCATGCCAAACGTTTAATGGAAAAGCATCCTATCGCCTTTTATGTGGAAAGTTCTGAAAAAAGAGCTTTTAGTGATGATGAGTTTGAACAGGCGGGTTGTAGTTTGGTTAATCGATTGGATGAACAGCAAGTTGTTTTCGGTTTGAAAGAAATTCCGCTTCCAAGCATAGCAAAAAATAAAACGTATGTTATTTTTTCTCATGTAATCAAAGGGCAATCCTATAATATGCCCATGTTAAAAAAGATGATGGATAATCATTGTAGTTTGATTGATTATGAGTGTATTGTTGACGATAACAATAAACGTTTGATTTTTTTTGGCCGTTATGCCGGCTTGGCGGGAATGACCAATTCGTTATGGGCTTTTGGCTTGCGAATGAAGCATTTGGGCGTTGAAACCCCTTTTCAATTATTAAAACAAACGCATACTTATTTTTCGTTGGAAGACGTAAAGAAAGACATTTCAACCATAGGAAAAGAAATCAGTGAAAAAGGATTACCATCTGAAATAACACCTTTAACTATAGGGATTACCGGTTACGGCAATGTTTCGAAAGGAGCCCAGGAAATATTAAGCCTTTTACCGACCATTGAAATATCGCCTGAAGAATTATTAGCCCTTAAACAATCGAAAAAGTATTCCAATAAACACCTATATAAAATTGTTTTTCACGAGAAACATATTGCCCGACACAAAGAGGGAAAACCTTTCGAGTTAAATGAGTTTTTTTCTTCCCCTTCTTGTTTTGAAAGTGATTTTGACAAATATGTTCCGAATTTACAAATGTTGGTGAATTGTATGTATTGGGATAGTCGCTACGATCGATTAATTACCAAGGATTTAATGGAGAAGTTATATAAAAAATCGGATTTGGATTTAAAAGTAATAGGTGATATTACGTGTGATCCTAACGGTTCGATAGAAGCAACTCATATGGGAACGCCTATTGATGATCCTATTTTTGTTTATCATCCCATCACTCGTAAACCAACCTTTGGTTATAAAGGAGAGGGTGTGGTGATTATGGCTATCGACATCCTTCCGAGTGAACTCCCTCGCGATGCATCCCTGGCTTTTGCCGATGCGCTGGAACCCTTCGTGTTTGAAATTGCAGCCTGTAATTATAATTTGGATTTTGAAAATTTGAAATTACCTCTTCCTATTAAAAAAGCTTTAATATTACATAACGGTAAGTTAACTCCTAAATATCAATATATTCAAAATCATATTGATTCCTGTTGCCAATGATTCTTTAAGGATGAAAACCATAACTTTTGAAATATCTAAAAGTATTTTAATATTGATCGGTATCATTTTTATTTGCTTTATGATGGTATTAAATCGTTATAGGTTTTATAATAAACACGATAAAGTTGAAGGACAATATATAGATTGGACTGAATTATTCCAAAAAAATGAGAACATCCAATTGCTTTTACCTTATTTTAAAGATGATACAGCACAAGTTTTGTCGGTTTTGTCAGAAATTAAATCTCCCTATATGGTTGTTTATTATGATTCAAATATCCGTAAAGTCGAATTAAAAGCCTTGCATTATTCCTTAAAGAAAAATTCGGGATCCAAAGTTAGCATTTTAATAAATAAAGAAAACAAGGATGATATTGAAGTATTTGCCTTTATTTCATTTGCATTACCTTATATACTGCTGACTTTCTTTATTTCCGGTATCTGGGTTTTGATTATAACCGTATTCTTTGAGAAAACAGATGCTTTTATATTTTCATTTCCGAAAAAGAAAAAAGAATAAATATATAACAGATGTGTTTTTATGAAAATATTTTAATGTATTTAGCGTTTAAACGACATAAATATTAAAGATGATTAAAAAAGTATTGTTTGTAGTATTGGCATTTTCTTTTTGTTTAGCTTCATGCAAAAAGAAAGATTTTAGTTTAAATGGAGAATATGAAGATGTTACAATTCTTTACGGACTTTTAAATCCTAAAGATAGCGTGCATTATCTAAAAATTTATAAAAGTTTTTTAACAGAAGGAAATGCTTATGACGCCGCTAAAAATATTAATAACTTTAGTTATATAGATAGTATTGAGGTTACATTGGAAGAATATGAAGGCGAAAAACTATTAAGAACCTTCTCATTCGACACTACGACTGCCATACCCAAGGATTCAGGGATTTTTGCCTATCCTTTACAAATATTATATAAAACAACAGCTGACTTAAATGAGGATTACATCTATAAAGTGGTGATAAGAAATTTATATACCAATAAAAAAGTAGTAGCATCAACACCATTAGTGGGTAAATTAAAGTTAAAATATCCCATGTTTTACATAAATCAAATAAATACCATTACTTTTATTCCCCAAAAACAAGAATTGGAATATAACAAAGGAAATAACGTAGCTTATTATGAGGCGAGTTTTGAGTTATATTATACCGAAGTATTAAAAAACGGAAGTCGACGTCAACCGGAATCTATTGTTTGGAATGTAGGAAACACTACAACAGAGTATATGTATTATGTAGGGGAAACATTTCTGCGAAAAATTAAAGAAGGAGTGAAGGAAGATAATCAAGTTGATTATCGTTTTATTGATTCGGTATTATTACATATATATACAGCATCAAATGATTTATATCTATACATTCAATCTACAGCTGCTTCAACGGGACTTAATCAAGAACGTTGGGATTATACAAATGTTAAAAGTTATGCATGGGAAGACGGAGCATATGTTGAAGATGGTAATGCCTTGGGCGTTTTGAGTTCCAGAGGCGTGAACACATGGATGTTTAAAGAGATTTCTGTTGTTACCTACGATTCTTTGTTGTTTGGAAGGTATACAGGACATTTAAAATTTAAAAAGTACGATTATTAAAAGGTATATTCATTTTGAAAAT
>MWCE01000025.1 GCA_002069895.1 Bacteroidetes bacterium ADurb.Bin234
CACTCTGTCTGCTAATGGTTTTACGTTAACTTTCATATGTATTCTATCTTTTTTAAATTTATTAATTAATTTTTAAAATTTTTAGATTTCAGCTTGTCGTGATACGAAATTTATGCCAAATACTTTTACTGATTTGATTTAAATGAGGGTTTAAATTGTATGAAATTGATTTCTATAATCTTCATTTATTATATAAAAGGTTTGGAATGCCTGTCAGTGTCAAAAACAAATCGGACAAAATGACAGCATATTATTGTCAATATGATAGAATCCCTGACCCATTTTAATTCATCTATCATAATTTTATAAATATCTATCCATATCATTTCGGAGGCTGTATGTTTGATAAAAAATTGAAACATTAAATAATTACTTAATTTTTATAAAAATTGCAATCTAACTTAAATTATAAAAAATAATTATGTACTTTTGCATTCCAAAGATAAAAAGATGAAAGGATAAGAAGTTACCTTTTCTTTCATTATTTATCTATTGATTTATAATAAAATATTAAAGATTGTTTTAAAATAATAAAGAGTAAACATAAAATAAAATAAATAATGAAAAAAGTATCGTATATATTTTTGAGTCTAACGTTTTGTATATGTACTGTTTTAATAACAAAAGCCGGGGACACAAATACCCCAACAAAAAAGCAGAAAAGCACAAAAAGTTTGTCTTTAAATCCGTGGGAAGAGATGGGTCCAGACAACATAAGCGGACGCACAAACTGCATTTTGGTTGACAAAAACAATCATTCAAAGATTTACGCAGGCTCTGCTGGCGGGGGATTATGGGTTTCGACAAGCAACGGTGCGGTTTGGGAACGGATTACGAGCATTCCCCAATTAGCCATTTCTTCAATAGTCCAAACCGACGATGGGACAATTTTTGTCGGAACAGGAGAAGGTCTTAATCCAAATTTTACTTCTCCCGGTGTTTTATATAATATTGGCGTTTACGGTCATGCTGCAAATTTCGGCATGAAAGGCAACGGGATTTACAAATCCGTTAACGATTCATTTGTTCAATTACCTGCCACAAATGAATGGGAAGAAATAAACGATTTAGCATACAATTCAACTACCAAAACTTTATATGCAGCAACAGATTATGGATTACAAGTTTCGAAAGATAATGGCAATACTTGGACTATAGCCAAGACATCCTCTAATCAAGAATTGTATTTGGTAGGTGTTGATTTAGCGATTGCATCAGACAACTCCGTTATTTATGTTCAACGAAACCGTACCAATGATGCTGGTATAGCCTACATCTCGGACGGGAAAAACACAAATAATTTTGAAGAATTGGATTTACCATCGGAATCAGGAAGTATTACAGTTGCTTTTGCTCCATCCGATCCTAACTATATTTACGCATCGATTGCCAATACTTTGGGCGAATTTTTGGGAATATATCAATCCAAAAATAAAGGAAAAGATTTTAGAACTATCGTTCCCGGTGGAAGCATTTTGATTGATGTTTTTAATAATGGCGGTGATTATTGTAACAACATTGCCGTATTTCCCAACAATCCCAAACGCATTTTGGTAGGCGGAAATCCTTTTTTATGGGAAGGTATTGAAATTAGTGAAGATACCTATTTTTCTTTTGATTCGAAATTTAATTTAAGCGGCGTTCAATCAATATATTTTAATCCTTATGATACAAATACGATTTTTGTTGGATGTAATATTGGCAATATAAAAATCATTTACGAAGGAGAAACCTACAGCCTAAACATTTATAATAAAAATTATGCTACAACTCAATACACAACCGTATCATTTTCAAACGATGATAAAGTTTTAGGTGGAACACGTGAAAGCGGAGCTTTATACATTACCAAAGAAGAAAATACCAAAAAATCGGCCATCCAATTAACCTCAGGATTTGCTTCACATACCGCATTATCTATGATCAATACCAATGCATTGTTTTATACTACTTCTTATGGTACATGCTATCGTCAAGCCAGTATTTTGTCCGACCCTGAAGAAATAAAAGATTGGTATAATGCAGAATTAATGTTAGGAGGGACAAACAATGAAAATACAAAATGGAGTTACGCTGCACTTAAAAAAGCATGTCGTTCCAGTCAATACATATCTCCAATTTTAATGTGGGAAAGCACACACGACCCTAATTCAACCGATACCGTTGTGTTTGTTGCAGATAAAAATTATAAAATAGGAGATGAAATTTGTGTGAGAAGTGTCACAAATAATTATCCCATGCGGGAAACCGCTCCTCGTGCATTAACAAAAGGAGAAAAAATCACATTTACGGATTATGTTCAAAACCGTCTGTTTATCGGAGGTGGCGGTTTTATTTCATCAGGCTTAATTGGTGCACCTGTTTTCATGACAAAAAATGCACTTAATTTCATTACACCTCCTGTATGGTATAGAGTATTCTTTACAGGCGATACTACCGAACAAGTTACCAATATGTGTGTTTCTGAAGATGGAAATCATCTTTTCATCTCTACCTTTAGTGGAAGTACAACATATCATAGTATATATAGAATCAGCGGATTTAATTTAGCGAGAGACTCTATGACATTATCTTATGGAAAACCAAGCTCATCAGGTATAGTTAATCTGAATCCTAATTGTTTGTTAGACGTTACTAAAGTTTATTCTACTAACAGTTATATTACCTCCATTACCTTAGATCCTCAAAACACCGATGTTTTGATAATGACAATTGGTGGCAACAATTTAGAACCCCATATTTATGCTTCAACCAATGCGACTACCGATACGCTACTCGACTTTAATTCCAATTCGAAAGAAGGAACAGGATTACCCAGCGGAAAAACCCCTATTTATACAGCATTGGTAGAAATGAATAATTCCAACCTTGTGTTTGTTGGAACCGAAAAAGGCATATACGCAACTGAAAACTTCTCTTCCTCAAATCCAACTTGGGATCCTGTGAATAACGGTATTGATGTTGAAATTCCTGTTTTTATGTTAAAACAACAAACTAAACATTATCCTGATGAAAGAGCCATAATATATGGTGACGACAGTACCGACATCACATATATTGATTTTAAAGGTGTTAAAAACACAGGATATATTTATGCTGCAACACATGGTAGAGGTATATTTAAAAACACAACATATTATATACCTCCTGTAAGTATTAACGAACATAAAAATTCAAATAAACCATATCTTTTAAATATATATCCTAATCCTGCTAACGATAATGCATCTATCAATTATACCCTAAACAAACCTGCCGATAACTTAAAACTATCGTTTTATGACATTACAGGGAAAATGATACTGTCTAATGATTTAGGATCACGCCATAAAGGAGATAACACAGAAAACATTGATTTGAATTCCTTACCGAATGGGATTTATATTGTGAGATTACAAGGAAATGATCAAATCTTTAATGGAAAAATAGTTGTAACTAAATAATATCAAAGGTTAATTTATATGAAAAAAATTTGTTTAAGTATAGTCGCGAGTACTATATGTTTATATTCATTTGCTCAAAACGTAAGTTTCGAAACCGCTCAACATATAGCATCTAATTTTTTAAGTTTTCATAAAAACACTCCATTCCAAAAAAGCCTTACCCTCACACTAAGGGATAGCTATATACGTGCAGAAAACGGTGAAACTTATTATTATATTTTGAATTTTGAAGAAGGTGGTTATGCTATTGTTTCAGGTGATTATAAAACCCATCCAATATTAGCTTATTCTTCTGACAATAATTTCGACTTCAGCAATATTCCATCTGCACTTCAGATGTGGCTCGATGGCTATGAAAATCATATAAAAACAATAAAAGAAACACAACAATCTGCTACAGAAAATATTGCAAAAAAATGGAATGATATTCTTAACAACAAGCAACAACCTATGCAAAAAAGTATAGAAAAAAAGGGGCCACTAACAACGAGTGAATGGAACCAAGATAAATATTATAACGCTTATTGCCCGGAAGATAAAAATGTAACAGGTGAAATTGGGGGCGAATACGACAATCATGTGCCTAACGGATGTGTAGCTGTTTCCATGGCACAAATTATGTATTATCATCGATTTCCTACAACGGGAACAGGTTCAAATTCTTATGTATCTCCCTATGGACGCTTATCCGCTAATTTTGGAGCTACTACGTATGACTATAATGCTATGTCGGATGTTGCTACGGGATATAGTCATTCTTTAGCGCAATTAATTTCTCATTGCGGTATTGCCGTAGAAATGAACTATGCTCCTACCGGTTCCGGATCTCATTCCACAAAAGCAAGACAAGCTTTAATAGGATATTTTAAATATGCTAATACCGCTACATTCGAAAAAAAAGAATCAATCACCGATTCCCTATGGCTTGTAAAAATAAAAAATAACATTGACAATAAACTGCCAATAATATATTCCGGAAATAAACAAGGCGCTTCTGCCGGACATGCATGGTTATGTGATGGATATGATTTTGTTGATGACACTACCGTTTATCTTCACTTCAACTGGGGTTGGGGTGTTAATAAAAACGGATGGTATCTTTCAAGCGAAATGGGAGGCTTTACTGTCGATCAAGATGCTATTTTCGGACTTATTCCCTCTACATTACCTTCAGCATGTTCTAATGATACACTAACTGCCACCTACGGTTCTTTCTACAGCGGAACTCCTGTTCAAGACTATAATAATAATGCTGATTGCTCTTGGCTCATTTCCTCACCAAATGCTACTAAAATCAAGATTTCAGCACCTATTTTTTCTACTGAACTTGGAAATGACATTGTTACCATTTATGCCGGCAATAATACCTCTAGTCCCGTTGTAGCTATCCTTTCGGGAGATACCGTCAACGACAAATCTATATTCGAAGTTGATGGAGCGGAAGCTCTTATTACCTTTACCTCTAACGAAAGTATAACAAACAGAGGTTTTGTATTTACTTACACTACTACATTATCAAAATCCAATTATTGCAACACAAATGTCAATCCGGGATCAATTTCAGTTATTAAAGAAAGTTCAGGAACGCTTACCAACGGTAGCGGAAACAATAATTATGATAACGACAATTCTTGCTATTGGCGTATAGAACCTACAGGTGCAACTGGTTTTTGGATTAATGTAACCGAATTCAATTTGGCACCCGGTGATGAACTAAGCATTTACGCACATTCAGGTAAAGTCATACAAGCTATAACATATAGCGATAGGATTGCACGATATACCATTGAAAATCCTCCAACAGGAATACTTACTTCTCCTAATCAACCACAAATCTACATCATGTTTCGATCTGATAACGATAAAAACGATAAAGGGTGGAAATTACAATGGGGAACCGATGTTAGTATTTGCAACAATACAGCAGGAATTACAACATTAAACACTTATCCTAACCCATGTAACAACCTCCTGAATGTAACCTTTGAAACCGACGAAACTATTAATTCCGTTAAATTACATATTAAAGATTTAACAGGTAAAAATATTCAAACTTTCAATCAAATGAACATAAATAACAATCATTACTCCCAAGAATTAAATCTTAGTGATTTAGCCGGAGGAATTTATATATTGACTTTAACAACCAATAAAGGCAGTATAAATCGAAAAATCATTGTTCAATAACAAAAAAAAGCGGTTAGTTTTAACCGCTTTTTTTTGTAGCGAGGACGAGAGTTGAACTCGTGACCTCCGGGTTATGAATCCGACGCTCTAACCAACTGAGCTACCTCGCCAATTTTGAAGTGCAAAGGTACAAAATTTTATAAAACATTTTTGTGTTTTCTTATAAAAAATACTTTTTTCTCATTCAATAACTTAGTTTATAAAACTCGAAATAAGCATAAATAACTGAACTTAAAAAAGTCATTTATTTATCATTTACAAGATTAATTTTTATTACTTAACC
>MWCE01000026.1 GCA_002069895.1 Bacteroidetes bacterium ADurb.Bin234
TTGAAAGTATATGAATAAAAAATTTGCTTTTACTGTCATAGTAAAATAACGAAGAAAAACGACAAAAGGACACCAACGCAAGCACTCGCGTTTCTGTCGTTTGCGTCCATTATGTCCTTTTACAGACAAAGTCAAGTGGTGAATCCAAATCACTCCCTGACTATTTTTCGGCACGAAAAGCTAATTTAGGATTCAATTTTCATTCTAAGCCGCTGTTGATAAAATGGAGAGCTGCTGCTGATTAAACGGAATGCTGCTGTCCGAAAAACGGAATGCTGTTGTCCGTGAAATTTTCTTTCGATAGAATTTATTTTTCTTTCGTGAAAAATTATTTTTCTTTCGTGAAAAATTTATTTTCTTTCGTGAAAATTCTACGGAATACTGCTGTCGGTAAAACGAAGAGCTGCTGTCATAAAAATTGACAAATGCTGCTGATAAAAAGAAGAAGTGCTGCCGGCAAAACGGAGAGCTTCTGACAAAAAAAAATGACAGCCGCTGCCGAAAATATGGACAGCCGCTGTCGAGGAGACACACCCTTTTGTTAATTTTGAAAATCATGCAATTTTGTTAATTCGTGGCACACCTACGGCATGCCGTTTTTTATCCTTGTCGTTTGTTTTACAGAGCTTAACATTCCTGACGGAATGTTTTCATTCTTTATAATTCTTTATCCTTTCGTCCACCATTTTATTAAATATGGGAAATAATTCTTCAAAAGTACAAGGAATCACTGTTATTTTTTTCTTTTCAATTTGATAATCAATAATCCTATACAAATGATCTGTTATGGATTCATCAAAAAACCTGACCCTTCCCAACAGCTCTTTATCAATTTTAATAAATTTAGAATCTGACAATTCATAACTTTTCTTTAAAGTTTCCGAAAAATTGTTGGTATTATTATCATAGATTACATAATATACATTGGCTTTTTCATAATCTGCTCGATTTTTTTTCATTTTAGTAAACAACCGCTCAAGGCAATGTCCGCATGGATAATTCAAATTTATAATGACAACCAAAGAATTATCTGGTATTTTTAATTTTATTAAATATTCATCTAAGGTTATTGTTTTTCCAGCTCCTGTTTGTTTTTTTGTTAAATGATTTGTTTCAAATTCTTTCCAGCTTATTCGTTGTACTTTATCATCTAATTGAATAGTATAAGGAAGCTTATTGAATTTATTAATGGCTATAAGCGTATTATCTTTATAAAAAAGTGTATTGTAATCGGTAGTGTTCAAAACATAGGCAATATGATTAAAATTTGAATCCATTACTTGCAATATCGAATTGTATTCATAAATTTCAGAAGGTAATATATTTATATTCCTTAGATAGTGGTGATTTCGAGAATCCCACTTGGGTTCTTGGAATTGTGTTGACATATAATTACGTCCTTTTACCCATGCCGTTGAATCTATGTTTTCAAACGTATAATCGTATTTACAATCTATTAGGAATAACGAATCCAGTGAAAAATCATAACGGTACAAACGTGTAGAAAACGGAAAATAAAGAATGATATTTTGATCTTTATCATAAGCAAAAGAAACAGCACTGGGAACACAACTTCTATTATATCGTTTACCGATTTCATCAATGGGAAATCTAACGTTTAACATTTTAAATGTTTTATTAGAAAGATTATAAAGACATAACAGTTTAGGGTTAAAATCTATAAATTCAGGATTTTCAACACCGGGAGAGAAGGTATGAAAAATAAGAATTAAATTTCCATTAATGATTCGATTCTCATCGATTTGATCTGCTTGGTCCAGTTCTATCGTATTATGATAAAACCCTTGATGAATGTATGGAATATTATCAATGCTGTATGTATTTATTACATCACCGTCTCTATTTATAAGAATAAAATCAAATTCATTGTCGGTTTTATCATAAATATATTCTCTATTATAGAATATAAAAATTGAATCATGATTATGATAATAAATAGAATGAATAGGAAATGGGGGAATAGAATCTAACACTAATTTTTTTGTTTCATAAGAGCGGTAATTATAAATATATAATGTATCGTAATTTGTTGACAATACAACAAAGTGCAAAGTGTAATTGATCTTTTGATAACAACGGTGAGCATGCCACAAAGATAAATTATAACTATTTAAAAAATTTTGAAAATACATATAATCTTCATTTTCTTTTTCAACATTAAATCCAAGATATGAAAATGGTTTTTTAGTATTTGATTGACCGTTTGTATTACACATAACAAGCCACACGCATACGATACAAAAAAACAAACGTTTAATTATTTCCGTTTTTGATTCCATGTCATTTTTTGAGTTATTAAAATAACTGCTATCTACTTATTTGATTCAATTTATTACGCTGCAAATATACTAAATTTTAAAAACTGCTTGCCATCTTCTACTTGTTTCTTATTTTACGGTGCAAACATACAACTTAAATATTATCTGAAACGGTTTTTTTGAAATATTTTTTATATTGCTTGTTTAGAGGAGAATAAAATTTATTTAATAATTGTTTTTAATCTGTGGAAATCCGTGGGGGAAAAAACAAAGGATAAAACGATTCTATGAACACTTCACAAGCACTCGCATTTCTGTCGTTTGTGTCCCTTATGTCCTTTGACAGACTAAGTCAGGGAGTGAATCCAAATCACCCCCTGACTACTTAATTTTTTTGGCACGAAAAAACTCTCGGCACTCGGGATTTGGGAAGAAAAAACTGACAAATTACTAAAACACTAACAAGATAGATACATCAGATTCCGAAGGTTTCATCGCAAATAAAAAAAATGTAATTTTGCAGACTATTTTTTTGAAGAAAAACATATGATCAATCTCATTATAATTGTTATCACCGTAGTTGTTTCTGTTTTGGCATTGATGCGGAAGGATTTGTTTTATCGTCTGTCGTTCAATGCGTATGCAGTGGCTTATCAGCGGCAATGGTACCGTTTGCTTTCTTATGGTTTTATTCATGCCAATTGGACTCATTTGTTAATTAATATGTTTGTCCTTTGGATGTTCGGTGAAATTGTGGAAGATTCTTATGTTTATTTATTTGATAAGAAAGGACATGTGATGTACCTTTTATTATATGTTTCTTCTATACTTATTTCGACCATGTATGATTTGAAATTATATAAAGAAGATTATAACTATCATGCGGTAGGAGCTTCGGGTGCAACATCGGCGGTAATTTTTGCCAGTATTTTGTTGTTTCCTTTGCAGAAAATCTATTTATTTTTTATTCCCATCGGTATACCGGCCTTTATCTTCGGAATATTGTTTTTGATATATTCCATGTATATGTCCAAAAGAAATGTTGACAATATCGGTCATAACTCCCACTTTTTCGGTGCGGTTTATGGCTTTTTCTTTGTTGTGATGTTTAATTATAAATTATTAATAGCGTTTTTTGTGAAAATCGTTCAATTGTTCGGTTGAAATAAATATTAGAAAATGATATGTTTACTCCCTTGTATACAGCAATAAAATATGAGGGCTTTCGTTTAACAAAAAAAGAAAATATATATGAAACATAAGAAGAGAAATGTCTGGATTATTATATCGTTTGTTTTACTTACCTCTTTAAGCATAGGATTTGTCCGAAATGATTTTGAAATAGCGAAAAATTTAGATATTTATGCAACATTGTTACGTCAACTAAATGAAAATTATGTGGATGATATCAATGTGAGTGATTTGGTCGAGGGTTCAATAAAAGCGATGCTTAATAAGATGGATCCTTACACTGTATTCTATCCCGAATCACAAATGGAAGAATTTAAACTTTTAACAACGGGTCATTACGGTGGTATTGGAGCTACAATTTTGCAAGAAGAGGAATATGTGGTGGTTTCGGAACCTTATGAAGGCACACCGGCCTATAAATCGGGTTTGCAAGCCGGCGATAAGATTGTGAAGGTTAATGATAAGGATGTGAAAAACAAAACCGTTTCCGATGTCAGTGCTTTGTTAAGAGGTCAACCAGGAACTACCGTTAAACTAGATATTATCCCTTACGGAAGAAAATCAATCATTTCTAAAAATATTGTCAGAGAGGAAATCAAATTTCCTAATGTTACTTATTCAGGCAAAGTGAGCGATGATATTGGTTATATTTATTTATCTCAATTTATGGAGAACGCCTCGTTAGATGTTAAAAATGCATTTTTAGCTTTAAAAGAAGAAGGTATCAATTCTTTGATATTGGATTTACGTGGAAACGGGGGTGGTTTATTGAACGAAGCCGTCGATTTGGTGAATTTGTTTGTCGATAAAGGAGAGTTAATAGTGAGCACAAAAGGTAAACTTGCCGATAAGAATCAGCTTTATTATACAAGAAATGAACCGATTGATACGAAAATACCTTTGATAGTCTTGGTGGATGCCTATAGTGCATCGGCTTCGGAAATTGTTTCAGGTGCAATTCAAGATTTAGACAGGGGTGTTGTTGTAGGTCAACGAACTTATGGAAAAGGATTGGTGCAGAATGTATTGCCTTTAAGTTATAATACCAAACTAAAGGTAACGGTTTCGAAATATTATATTCCATCGGGTCGTTGTATTCAGAAAATCGATTATTCCGATAAAGACAGCAGCGGAAACTCAAAATCGAAAATCGATTCTAATGCTGTTGCATTTAAAACGAAAAACGGTAGAACCGTGTATGACTACGGTGGTGTTGAACCCGATATCGTCATCACACCCGAAACTTACAGTACGATTTTATTGGCTATGTTGGAGAAACGTATTATTTTTAATTATGCCAATGAATTTAAATTAAAGAACAATAAAATTCCATCGGCTAAAGACTTTGTTTTTACCAACGAGATGTATGATGATTTTCTGGCATATGTTGCCAATCAACATATCGAATATGAAACATTTACCGAAAAACAAATTAAAAGTTTAGAACAGAGTGTTAAAGATGATAAGTTTTCGACCGAAGTTAATAAAGAGATAAAAGAATTAAAAGAAGCGGTTCAAAAGGAAAAAAATAATGATTTACAACGTTATAAAAAGGAAATTAAAGAACTTTTGACTTTAGAAATTGTGAATCGGTATTATTATCAAAAAGGTAGGATAGAGGCTTCTTTACAGATTGATCCCGAAATGATTAAAGCCAAAGAATTATTACATAACCCGCATGAATACTCGGTATTGTTAAAAGCTAATTCCAAGAAAAAATAATTAAAAATTCATTCGGTGTTGATTAATAGAGTTTTCATTCACAGGGCTATCTTTTTCATTGCGCTCATGTTTTTCTTAGTGGGCATTCCTTTTTGTAGGCCTTTCATGAGTGTAGGCGGGGTTATTTTAGTTGCCAATTGGTTCTTGGAAGGTCGTTTTATTGAAAAATGGAATCAAATTAAAAACAATCGTTTGCTTTTTATTTGCTTGTTGATATTTTTTGTATATGTAGTCGGATTATTATATACCGAGAATTATCATCAAGCAGGTAATTCAATATGGTTAAAGATTCCGCTTTTTTTTATCCCTATAATCTTTGCAACTACGAAACCGTTAAGCACTAATGAGTTTCATAATTTGCTTAAAGTTTATTTGATAGGAATTTTAATCAGTACCATTTACGGTTTTGTGTATTATCAACAAAACCATTTTATCGACCGGCGCGAAATAGCTGTTTTTATTTCTTACATCCGTTTTGAAATGAACCTGTGTTTTGCCGTTTTTGTTTCTTTTTATTTAATATTAAAAGAAAAGTATAAATGGCAAAAAACGCTTTTATGCATACCTTTGCTATGGGTTTTGTTTTTAATATGTTATATGGGTGCTTTAACGGCTTTGTTATTATTGGTTTTTGTAGTATTTGCGCTTGTATTGAAAAAGGCTATCGAACGAAAAGAATTAATTTATCAAGTGTTTTATCCGCTTTTGTTTTTCTTATTTATCACCGCTGCATCCATTTATACTTATTCATTAATAAAATCTTATTATGCGGTAGATTTTAATTCAGCCGAAGCG
This sequence comes from Bacteroidetes bacterium ADurb.Bin234, assembly GCA_002069895.1. Classification (GTDB taxonomy): domain Bacteria; phylum Bacteroidota; class Bacteroidia; order Bacteroidales; family WCHB1-69; genus UBA5266. Next base: position 5,988 of record MWCE01000026.1, read on the forward strand.
GATGTGTTTACTGCCGATTCAAATCGTTATGTTCATGATACATCCCGCGCTTTGATTGAAAACGGAAGTTATATTTTTACTTATGTATGTGAAAAAGAATTACGTGAAGCCTGGAATACTGTGAGCCCTTTGTCTTACGACGGAATGGATATACATAACGAACATAAGATAAGACACACATTGATACGCTATCTGAATTCAAAAGGATTGCGTAAAGACAGGGGAGGTGTTGAAGCTTTAACAGCCGATGATATTAAAAATATTGAAAACGGAATAGCAAATGTTGTTTATGCAGGCAGGCAGGGTTTTACTGCCCGTTTGTATGGCTTATTATGGGAATTAGATGATTATAAAACAAATAGAATAATTAGCGGCTACACATTGCCCCAACGAATCGAATTATGGAAAAATGCACTTTTATTAATAAAACAACAACCTGTAATAGGTGTCGGAACAGGCGACATTAAAGATGCTTATGCCTGTCAATTATTAATGGCCGACTCTCCCCTAAAAGAAACAAATAAATTATGTCATAATCAATTTCTTTTGTTTTTAATCGGCTTCGGCTTTTTCGGTTTTCTTTTAATCATGTTTTCTTTAATTTATCCCGTTCTATGGAATAAACGTTTTAAAAACGATTTATTTTTCGTGTTTTTACTCATCGTTTTTTTCTCTATGATGACCGACGATACACTTGAAAGACAAGACGGATTGACTTTCTTTGCTTTTTTTTATGCATTATTCCTTTTTTTATTTCCTTCCAAAGATGAAGAAAAAGATTATTAGTATTATTGAAATACGTATGAATATCTTGTTTGTTAAGTTTTATTTATTGTTAAAATAAAAATATTTTAAATCATAAAAATTACTACTTTTGCACAAGTTAATATAATTATAATTTAAATTAATTTAATATGAAAAGAGTTGTTGCTTTATTCTTTGTTGCCGTGTTGGCAATTGGTGCATTTACAAGTTGTGATAAAGCCGTTTTAAATAAGTATGCAGGTACTTACACCGGCTCAATGACCCTCTCGACCGATAGCACAAAAGACACCAAAGAAAACATTAAAATTATCATTACAAATTCCCTCACCGATGAGAATATTCTTTATTTAGCAGGACTTCAATTAACAAAGAAATCCGATACCGAATATGCCTTAAGCGGAACACAAGTGGCTACCATCATTAAATTAGGATTCCCTAATGTGAACAGTGATAAAATTGAAAATGCCAATTGTAAATTATTATTCTCTGAGAACAAATTAGATATGGATATTACCTATAAACTGCTTGATATAGTTGAGGTAACTGCCATAAAATATAGCGGAACCAAAACAGCCGAAGCAAAATAAATCCATTAGAATAATAAATAACGGGATAAGTGCTATCCCGTTTTTTTTTGTGCTGAAATTATAAAAAAAGGTGAATTATAATAAAGATTTACCAAACAGAATTGAAGTTTTCGGAAGCGAGGACTTGAGGGTCGCGTTGAAACTCCAGGAGTTTGGCATATTTCATATAGCTGTTTAAAGCAATAGCTATCGAAAGCGTTAATCCGTCAACACCGCCAATGATTCCGCCTCTTATAAAATAATTCGTAATAAAAGCTGCCGTTCCGTGTAGTAAAGGTGAAAATGCATTGGCACGTTTACCATTAAGGTAAAGTATTTTAGCCCCCCGCGAGCTGTAGTTGCGTGCCGGTTTGGAAAAAAGCTCTCCTATGTTATTGTAACGGTAATGCAGAATGGAAGCATGGAGTTTTTTCTTGTTTTTGGAAGGGACACAAGCATGTTGTTTCACAGGAGTGTATTGTATTTTCTCTTTGTTATAAAGACGCACAAGATAATCGGGATACCAACGGCATACTTTAATCCAACGACTTCCGATATAATTCTTCCTCTTAACAGCAAAGGCTTCATAAGTAGTGTGTTCTAAATCCAAAGCGTTGATTTCCATGGCAAGCTCGGGCGTGATGCGTTCGTCGGCATCTAAACTGAAAATCCATGTATTACTTGCATATTGCAAACCGAAATTCTTCTGTATGCCATCACCTAAATAAGATTGGATGTAAGTTTTGGCTCCTTTTGATTGGGCAATTTCTATCGTCTTGTCATGGCTGTTTGAATCAACAACAATGATTTCATTGCATATTGTTTGTAAGGAGTTTATGCATGCTTCTATGTTGTGCTCTTCGTTGAGTGTGGTTATGATTCCGGTAATATGATTCATATCGATATTATTCTATCAGGTATTCAATTTCGTGAAAGTTAAAGCTGTAGTTTTTCCCTTTAATGTCTTGTGTTTGCAATGTTCCGCAGGGGTTAACATTAATGATTTTCAGTTCAACAATTTCTTGTGTCTGAATGATTTTGTAGCGGGCAAAAGTATGGTGTTTGTAAAGATAAGATAAATAGGTATGATGAACATCAAGTGGATCTAAAGAGTGATATTTTTTAATATTGTCAATGATTTGAATAAGTATGTCTTCGATTGTATAATACCGGTTTGTTTCAAGGAACAAAGAAGTGGGATTGGGTAGCCACTGCGGAAAAATTTCCTGATTGATATTTAGTCCTATACCCACAATACTGTAAGTTAATAGATTGTTTAAAAGTGTATGTTCAACAAGAATACCGGCGATTTTTTTATCTTTGATATAAATATCGTTAGCCCATTTGATTTTCACCTCATCGAGCCCAAGGCTAAGGTTTAAAAAATCGGCAATAGCCAGGGAAACTTGTTGGCTGATAAGAAATTGTTGGGAAGGTTGAATTTTTGGATATAAGATAATGCTCATCAACAAATTCTTTCCTCTTTTACTTTCCCAAGTGTGCTGTTGTTGACCTCTTCCTTTTGTTTGGTAATCGGTGAAAACCACCGAAAAGGGTGGAAGCTTATCTGCCAAACTGTCTCTTTCGTATTGTTTCACCCATTCCGTTAAATATTGATTGGTTGAAGCCAATGTTTTTTTATGTATCCGTTTGTTCATGTTTACGTGTTTGATATCTTACTATAATCAAAAGAAAAATATGATGTAACAATAAAATCAATAAACCGCATACCACCCCCAGTACGGCACCGGCGAAGATATCGGAAGGATAATGGACACCTAAATAAATACGTGTTAAACAAAAAATAAAAGCCCAAACAGGGAAAATCCACCATCTGTGTCGGGTGATGGGTGTAAAGAAATATATAAGTAAAATCACCAAACCAAAACTGTTGGCTGCATGTGAGGATACGAAACTATAGGTCCCTCCGCGATACACTTTCCCGTTGTCGAGGGTGTGTAGATGCAAATAGTCTTGGAATATCATTTGATGACTCGGCCGAAGGCGTTGTATTTTGTTTTTAATGAAAACCGAGCTTTGATCGGTTAATGTGATGGAAAGAGCGCAAAACAAAAGTACTACCCACGTTTTGCTTTTATATTTTTTTATCAAGGCATAGATAATCCATGCAAAAAAAGGAAGCCAAAACCACACTTTGGTCATCCAATATATCAGATGGTCTAAGAATGGTGTGTGCAAACTGTTTATAAATAATAAAATTTCAATATCGAAATATTTTAATCCTTCAATCCAATGCATGGGTTTAATGTTTTATTCAAAATCGCCGTAAAGCAAATATTTTTTTCTTATAACTTTAAATTGAGTTAATTCTTCTTTCCATGAATCGCGAATTTCTTGAGCTGTTTTTCCTTCTTGTATTTGTTTCCTGAGTGTGTCGGTTCCTGCCAGTTTATCAAAGAAAGGGGTGAAGAATGCATTTTTGTCGGGGAAGTTGTTATATAACTCAATGATAATATCAAGATTGATGAAGTTTTTGTTTTTCATAATCACGTTACCCAATGTGGTTAAATCAAATCCGTTGCACTTTTTGTTTTTGCATGGCACATTGGTAGCCACATGGGGAATGTCTTTGGGCGTAAATGTATAATTTCCAATTGGAAGTTTAGGATAACCTACCACACAAAAGGATTTATCGGTACCCCTGCCAACGCTAAGCGGTGTACCTTCCAATAAACATAAAGTAGGATATAAGTAAATGGCAGTCATATTTGACAGATTGGGCGACGGATTAACAGGAAGTTGATAGCGGAAGGTGTGATGATAACCTTGCATGGTGATGACTTGAAGCAAACATTTGTTGCCGTTGGCCAGCCATTTTTCACCGTTTATCATTTTTGCGTATTCGCCTATGGTCATGCCATGTACTATGGGTACAGGATGCATTCCTACAAAAGAGGAAAACTGTTTTTGCAACAACGGACCATCAACCCAATATCCGTTGGGGTTGGGACGGTCTAATACAATCACCGGAATATTGTTTTCCGAAGCGGCTTCCATCACATAATGTAGAGTTGAGATATAAGTATAGAAACGAGCACCTACATCTTGCATATCGAAAATGATGATATGCACATCGCGCAGGTCGTTGCTATCGGGCTTTTTGTGTTGTCCGTATAATGAAACAATAGGGATACCGGTTTTTTTGTCGATACCGTCGTTAATACTTTTTCCTGCTTCCGCTTCGCCCCTGAATCCGTGTTCGGGAGAGAAAATTTTACTTATATGTATCTTTAATGAAAGCAAGCTGTCGACCAAATGTTTATCTCCTATCATAGCCGTGTTGTTGCTGCAAACGGCTACTTTTTTATTTTTGATATAAGGAAGATAAAGCTCAATCCTGTCGGCTCCGGTCTTAACATTTTTTGATGTTATATCTTGAAAAACAAAATGAATGTCTTGAGGATAAGCATTCAAACTAATAATGACAATCAGGAATGTTCCGAATAATCTTTTCATATATAAAATAATTTGATGTTGCAAAGATAGTTTTTTTATGGTTTATTTATATAAGAAATCATATCTTATTTCTCAACAATAATCGGAGTAGTAAATATATGATTACTGGTGTTTCCTGCACGGTCGACCAACCAACATTCAAATTGAATGGTGTCGAAAGGTGAAATATAGTTATTGTATTCTATTTCAATTTCAATGTGTCCTTCCAATGGTTTTTCGTAATCGGAAGAGTTAAGAATTGGAATCCGGGCGTTATGTGAACCTTCCAAATCAATTTTAATGAAATTTCCGTTTTGTTTTTCGTAGTAATCGATAAAGAAATTATAGGAAGTGTCGTTTTCATCGGGTTTCAATCCGATATCACCGTCGCCATCGGTAAAATAAATACATAATATGCCTTTTTGGGGAACTTGAAGTTGTGTTTTCGTAAAGCTTACAAATTCGATATAAGGAGTGTCAGGAAATGTTTTAATTTTTCTGCATGCAGTCAACATCAACATTATTCCGATACATAATAATAAATGTTTATATAAAGCTATGTTTTTCATATATATATTTATTCTTCAAACATGTCATTTCCTTCTCCTTGATGGCTATCTTTTTTCGGTCGATAATTGTTTATTTTATATGAAAGTGAAACGAATAATGATCTCCTGTCGTTTTTACGGTAACTATAGGCATCGAACGACGATTTATCGTCACTGCCAAAGGTATGTACTTTGTGATTTTGCGTTGCAAATATATCATTAATTCTTATAGTCAAGGTAAGTGTTTTCTTTAAAAATAATTTTTTTATTCCCAAATCAAGTCTCCATTGTTGTTCCATACGTCCTTGACCGCTGCCGCCGCCCCAACCGAATCCGCTCATACTGCCGGTAGTGATAATGGGGGAACGATAGTTTCCCGTTAGTTGAATGTCGAAATCTTTGGGTAAAATAAAATTAAAAGTACCTCTTACATTCCAACTCCAATCGTCCAGTAAATTAGGATCTATCATTTCTTGTTTGCTGTCGATGAGTGTTTGATAGAAACTACCGCTTATATTGGTTTTCCACCATTTAAAAATGGTTTGCGCATAATACAATTCCATGCCATAGGATTGTGCTTGATCGAAGTTTTGATAAGATGTCATACTTACCGAATCGTTTAATAATTCGGTGTATCTGCTAATCATCTGATAGCGATGCCGGTAAAATACGCTTGCAGTTACGGTGGTTTTCTCGGTAAAGTATTGATAGGATAAATCGACCGAATTGGTTAATTCGGGTTTAAGGTTCGGATTCCCTTTCGATAAATTAAAGCGGTCGGAATTATTAACATAAGGATTTAATTGGAAAATGTTCGGACGTCTTACCCTCATGCTATAGCTCAATGATAAAGAATGTTTTTTATTAAAATCATATACTAAATGCACCGTAGGGAAGATGTTGGGATAAACACTACGACTGCTTGTGTCTAATTTATTCAGATAAAACATATTGTTAGCCAATTCACCCCTTAGACCTACTTGGTATTTGAATTTTTCTTTTATGGTATTGGAGTAAATGAAATAAACAGCGTTAATATATTCATTATAGTTATAATTGTTTGCATCGGAAGGAACTTCCGTTAAATTATCTGCGGCATTTCCGGTTTTTTGAATGTAGTCTTGAAAGGTGTTGCGGATTAGTAATTTATATCCCGTTTCAATACGTCCGCCGTTACCTATAGGTGTTATGAAATCAATTTGAGCGGTTGAATATTGATTTCGGGCATCGGTTGTTTCGGAATTATAAAAATCTTCTCTATTGGCGGGTTGTGAATAATCTTCGATGGAAAAATTATTGTTGTTTCCCCACCGATGGGAGTAGTATATATCAAAACTCAATTCTTGTCCTTTTTTATGGAATTCATGTTTATAAAAAAGATTGGCTCCAATGTTCTTACTGGCATGGGTTTGTTCGTTGTCGAGTTTATAGATTTTGTTAAATGCATCGGATGAGCCTGTTTGTGACTTACTGTCGGTTTCGGAATGGCTTGTATTGTTATGGGTATTGAATGACACATTGAATGACAATGTGTTTTGCTTATTGATGAAATAATCCATCCCTGTGCGAACATTGTGGGAATAGCCACTGCTTTTACTCAGTGAGCTTTGGCTTAAAAAAGTGGTGTCGTTGTTGAAAATGGATTCCCTTTCCAAGCTTCCAGTATTATTCCTTCCGCGCGAGCGAAAGTCATAATTGGCAAACAGGTTGATTTTGTTATATCGATAATTAATACTTGCCGATGCGTTTTGTGTTCCCCAATAAAATTTATCGTTTAAATTGTTGATGCCGCTTCCCAAGGTAATCATCCCGTTAAAACCACTTTCTTTTTTCTTTTTCAAAACCACATTGATAATGCCGGAAATCCCGTCGGGGTCGAAACGTGCCGATGGATTGGTGATTAATTCAACACTTTCAATCATACTCGATGGAATTTGGTCAAGGGTGAGGTTGGTAGGCCGCCCATCAACCAAAATGGTAACGCTTTCACTACCCCGTAACGATATGTTTCCTTCTAAATCAACACTAACAGAAGGAATGTTTTCCAATACTTCCAATCCCGTAACGCCTTCCGAAGCGATGCTTTGGTCGACATTGAAAACTTTCTTATCTAAATTGGTTTGCAGCATATCTTTTTTGGCACTTATGGTAACGCCTTCAATTTGTGAGGAGCCGAGCTTCATTTGCTGACGATTCAAATTTGCTATCGGCGATGATTGCGAAACAGTAACTTCATCAATATAAATGTCTTTATATCCAATATATCCTATTCTTACAATATACTTACCCCATGGAATATCCGAAAGTATACAAGCGCCTTTTGAATTTGTGATACTTCCGTTAACCATCGATGAATCTTTGGTGTTTAATACGGTAACCGTTGCATAATCAAGAGGATGTCCTGTTTCATCGATAACAGTACATACAACAACTCCGGTTTTAGGAGTTACCGATTTTTTTGCTTGTTCGGATAACTTCTCTTGTCCATTTCCTATTATAACAAATCCTATTAAAAAGAAGATGGTTAAGATTGTTTGAATGTTGAAACGGAATTTGTCATTTGTCATACAGATAAGAAATGTTTAAAGTTATTTTATAACAATTATTTATATTTTAAGAATGGATAAAATGTCGGTTTGCAAAGATAGTTAATTATATTAAATATATTAACTCTCAGTGATTCTAATAAACGAATTATGTTGATTCAAAAAATGTGCCATTTTTTTTGATGACTTATATCACATTTGAAACTGAAAACAGCATTATATTTTACTATAATTACTTAATTCGTCACTTTACTATGTTTGTTTTAGTGAAGAAAGTAGAGAGGAAAATGAACGACGTTTGTCTCGAAATATTTACAGGGCTGTAAATTTTTGAGAGACGCCTGTCTCACGAAAATACAGCGCTGTAAATAAAAGCAGTCAAATTTGTTGTTTCAGGCAACCTAATATGGGTGCTTTTCAGATATCATTTGTGATGCGTAACGTGTAGCATGTCAACATTTTATTGCTGTTGAGACGTAACATGTTACGTCTCTACGATTATGTTTTTATTATTTTTTTGCTTATGATGTCCTCTTTGGTGTGGATTTTTATGAAATATAAACCTTTTGATAAATGATTTATATTGATTTCTCGAGATATATTGGAGGTTTTAAGCAAAACATTACCTAATAAATCAACAACTTCAACGTATTTAATGTTTGTGTTTTCGGCTTTAATTCTAAAAGCAGATGTAACGGGATTAGGATAGATTTCTATGTTAGGAAGTTGTTTGTATTCAGAAATATTATCCGATTCGTTGACAATAAGTGTATGAACGACAGGGGATGAAACGCAAGTTTTATGCGTAATTTGTAATGCAATGCTATACATGCCGGTGTCACTATAAGCATGGGAATAAGTGGGTTGTAGTGTTGTTATGGTGTCGCCGTTGCCTAAATCCCAAAAATAGCTGATTTCGAAATCATAAGGTAGTAAAACCGATTGGTCGAAAAAATATGCAGTGTCGTTTGGTTTTATTCTTTTCGAACCGTCGGTAATGATTTCATGATTGGCGTTTTCTATGCTAAAATTGGCTGTTAAATCAATCACTTTGATGGAGTCTTTTAAAGGAAAACCTTGCATGCATCTTTCTTTTAATCCGGTAATGGGATTATATTCCCATTTGTTTAGTACCATTATTGGCATATAATATCCGGGTTGGGTATAGGTATGTGAAATAGGATCAATGGTTGAATCATTAAAATAGAATGTTCCGTCGTCGAAATAAACAAACAGGGAGTCTTTTAAAGTGTCGACTGAGCCAAAATTTGTTACGTTAAAATGAAATGTTGTATTCAAAGAAGAACATCCGAAAAGTGTATCGGCATGTATGGTTCCGTAAGGTCCTCCCACTTTCACATATTGAGGTTTGGTAATGGTGTCGGTGCAATTATATTCATCGGTAGTTATAAGTGTTACATCATAATTTCCGGCATAGATATAAGTGTGTAACGGATTCTTTATGTAAGAAACATTGTTGTCCATGCTAAGGGTGTCGCCGAAAATCCATTCGTAAGTTGCTAATCCGGTGTCTAAGCCATAGGAAAGGTTTTGAAAGTTAATGTCTAATGGTGGACATATGATTTCGTGCGTTGCGGCATTGAAATCGGCAACGGGTCGCACAACAAATATTGAATCCAGGTAATAGGATGAACAGCCGTTAGGGTCGGTAATGGTTAATCTGATTTTTACATATTGAGATGAGTCTACATTAAATGCAAATTGACCATGACATGAATTGCTGGTGCCTTGACCGTCAAAATCCCAATGATAGGTCATTCCCTGTGTAGAAGCTGTAATACTTTTGGGTGTTTTACTTATAGGGTCGAAATAAAAGGAAAAGTTGTTGAAGTTAACAACTTCTTTATTACATACCGTTCTATTGTTTACGGGTAATTGGGGTGTATTGAATTGGGCTCTTATTCCCATGATAATAAAAGCATCAGGGAATATAACGGTACTGTCGCATCCTTTTTCATTATAAGTTGTCAAAGATAAACTGTATTTCCCCATATGGTTAATTACATACTTAGGGTTTTTTGTTGTATCATGATATTGTCCTATAAGTGCCCATAAATATTTAGTAATAGCAAAATTAGAGAAGGGTTGTGATGTGTATGATTCATCGAATAATTCCAGTGTATCACCTGCACAAACAGGAGAATTCGAGGAAAATGCAGGAATGCTGGCGGGATAAACATTTAATGTTAGGGTGTCGGTTCTTCCTTCAAAAGGTTTTTTTGTTCCCCAGTGTGCTTGTTGCCACTCGATAAAAGGAAAATTGGAATTACTGTTTAAACCGCATCCTTCATGGCTGGTGTCTTTTAGGTAGATGTGATAAGTTCCCCATTCATCAAAATAGTATGGAAAAGCGAGAGAGCCGGAATAATTATTTGTATCGTGAATGGGTTTGAGGCAATTGGGATGTTCAAATCGACTTTGCATGCGTAACATCATGTCTTCAGTAGAATAGAAGGTTTGTCCGCTGTCGTTCACATGCAGCATGGAAAGCCCCCACCAATAAATGCCGTCGGTAGCATAAGAAGAGTCATAGAAATAAATTGTTTGATTTTCACATATATCGTTTACAATATTTCCTGCAATGTCGGTAGCCCGTAATTTCATATCGGCAATAGAGATAATGATTTCGCTTATAGCTGAATCGACACAATAACCGCATTGGTTGTTGCCCTTACGGTTGTCATTCATGGTCCATAAAGTTACATAGAGATGATTTCGGCGTTGTGTAAGCATTTCCATGCCTCCGAGCGTATCGTAACTGTAAAGATTGTCGGTAACTATTTGTCCTTGAGGGTGAGTGCTGTTCCCATGTATTTCTGTTTGCGGGTGATAAATGCCGTTAACGTCGGTATAATAGTTTCCTAATTTCCACACACAACTATCCCATGCTTTTGTTTTTTGCCCATCGCTGCCGTTAAATCCGAAAACCGGCCATTGGCAATAAACGGGAGGATTTCCATTTAGGTTGTGTGTTGGATATCCAATTCCTGCCATGGGCGGACATGCATACATGGTGCTGTCTTTCTTTACTATATTGCCGGCGCAATGGTTATGATAGGGAATAAGATAATAGTTGTGGTGCCATCCGGTATCTATGGGTTGCAGATAGCCCGGATTTGAAAACGCTATGGGATTGTTGTTGAAGTCGTACCATTCCCATGAATCGGCACGCGATTGTGCTGCTAAACTGCCATTGGAAGGATTAAGGGAGTCGTAAGCCGTTGCTTGAATGACAAGTTGTGGTTTGCAATCCATACCGAAATTAAATATCCAATCATTAATGGGAGGGTATCCTACAGGGATAGTGGTTATATAATTCAATGTGTCGCGACATCCTTGTTGATTGATAAAGGTTAATCCGACATGATAAATTCCCGTATCATAGTTGTAGGTATAAGTAGCATAGGGAGTGGATCCTGTATGGGTAGTATCGGGCCCTGCTGTAGCTCCCCATACTTCGGTTTCGCCCCAATCCCAAATATAATCTGTAATGGGAGAAGAGGTTATTAAAGTGTCTACAGCTATGCTTACGGAATGAGGAAAGCAACCTCCTGATTTTTGTCCCATCGCTACATTGGGAAGGATCTGAATGGTTGTTGCCCATGATTTATAAATGTCGATTTGCTGGGTTTTAACGGGGAGAGTACATCCGTAGCCTGTTGTTATCCAAGCTTTTGCTTCTTTGGATGTATAGTTACCATAAACATGAGAAACAGTATCGCCCTGAGCAAATGTGCCGTCACCAAAATCCCAGTAAGCTTTTGCTAATCCCAAATCATCGGCCGAATCGGTTATGGTTTTATTGATAAAAACAATGGTAGCATTGGGATTGCAATGGTCGGTGTCGTTTACTTCGATAGCAGCCGGGATGGAATCAAACACCCAAATGGCGTGTTGTTTAACCAGGGTGTCGGAACACCCGTAAAGGCTTGTGGCTATGGTTTTAATAGTATATTTTCCCGGAGTATTGTAGGTGTGTTGAATATAACTTCCAAGGCCTTCTTGTCCGTCACCGAATTCCCATCTATAAAAATTTGCTCCATAAGCTGTTCCGGTGAATTGAATGTTTTGTCCGCGTTTACATAAAACACTATCTGATACGTTAAAATTAGCTTTGAATAATGTTATTATAATATGATCTTTTTTCTTTAAGGTGTCTTTACAGCCATATTGATTGGTAACCGTCAGTGAAACATCATAAAATCCGATCCCATATGTTTTTGTTGCCGGGTTTTTCATGGTGTCGCTCGTTCCGTCGCCGAAATTCCAAAGGTAGTTTACTGCATCGGAAGATGAATTATTAGTGAAACTGATTTGTTTTGTGATACTTGTGTTTCCAACGCAGAAAATCGAATCGGAAACACTAAAATTTGCTTGCGGTTGATTATAAATATATATATAGTTTTGTTTTTCTAATCGTTTGCTGCAACCCATGGTGTCGGTAACTTTTAATGAAACGTTATGCGTAGCGTTAGTTTTATAGGCATGAGAAGGGGAGGCGAGAGTGGATGATGTGCCGTCGCCGAAATTCCATAAGTAGGATGCAATGGCATTGCCTCCGGGTGTAACATTTGAAGAAAAATTAATGGTATCGAAAGGACAAATGGATGTAACATCAGCTGAAAAAGCAACACTGGGTCCGGTGGAAATAGTTATATAATTCGTTTTAGTTATTATTTTATCCGGACTTCCGTCAGCATAACTAAGGGTACATTTAACCGTATAAACACCGGGAGTTAAATAAACATGTGTTGCCGGATTGGTAAAAGAATGTGTGGAACCGTCCCCGAAATCCCATTCCCAGGCATTGCCGTAGATGGTGGAAAATGATATAACAGTCGGAATACAACCTTTGGTAGTGTCGGAAGTAAAATCTTGTGCATTTGCTTGTAATGCAATAAATGCTACTAAAAAAATAATTAATCTCTTCATTTCAATTAGTATTTAATGATTTAATCTATACAAACTATTGGATGTTTTCTTTTTATAAACGTTGCATGTGTTTTAGTATTGTTTCAATTTTTTTGTATAATAATTGGAAAGCTGAATTTTGTTATCATAAAAATTAAAAATCAAACCTCCTTATCGGAGGCTTGATCGGATTCCTTCATATGTTCTTTAATAAACATGTAATAGGATTTTAATGAGAAGTATTTTCAATATCTATTTTTTTATAATCTTTTTGCTTAATAGATCTTCTTTTGTATGAATTCTAATAAAATACAATCCGTTAGATAAATGTTTTATGTTGATATCACGAGATATGTTTGAGGTTTTAAGTAATGTATTACCTAAAATATCAATAACTTCAATATATTCTATGTTTGTGTTTCCGGCATTTATTCTAAAGGCCGATGTAACAGGATTAGGATAGATTACTATTTTGGATGTCTTTTCATTTTCGGAAATATTACTTGAAACATCAACAATAAGCAAATGAGATGCTTTTTCATCATTACAAATGTTATTTGTGATTTCTAAACTTGTAAGATAACTACCGGTGTCGTGATAAACATATTTGTAAAAATTATCAAAAGTGGTTATAGAGTCGCCATTTCCGAAATTCCATTTATAAGAAAGAGTTAAGTCTTTGGGTGTAATATCCGATTCGTCGAAAAAATAAGCAGTATCGTTAGGTTTTAACATTTTAATTCCATCAGAAAGAATTTCTTGTTGTTTGTTTTCTATTCTAAAATCGGCAGTATAACCTAATACTTTAATGGTATCTTTTAAAATGTAACCTCTTATACATCGTTCATATTTACCGGTATTTTCATTGTAAAACCAGCTAATTAATTGTATTAAAGGTATATAAAACCCTTCTTTGCGATAATCATGTTTTAAAGGAGCTCCAACAAATTCGGTAACGTAGCTTTCTCCATCATCAAAAATTATAATCATTGTATCTTTATTGTCGAAGCCTGATATGTTAAAATTAAAATTTACCCTTAAAGGCTTACAGCCTATTAATGTATCTGCAAATATTTCTCCCGACATACCTTCTATTTTCACATAGTCGGGTTTGGTGATGGTGTCTTTACAATTGAAAATGTTTGTAACAATGAGTGATACATCGTAGTATTTGTAATTGTTGAAAAAATGTTCGGGGTGCTTTAAACTTGAGGTGTCGTCATTCGACAAGCTATCGCCAAAAAACCATTGATAAGTTAAACTGGCGGTGTCGTTGTCGTAAGATATATTGTTAAATTCTACATTAAGCGGGTCACAAGATTGATTATTAAAAGAAGTGAAATCGGCATGGGGTTTAGGATTCACAACGATGTAGTTTGTTTTTGTAACTATTTGTTGTGGCCTGCTGTCGGAATAAATGATAGTACATTTTACCGTATATGCACCGGCACTTGTGTAAAGGTGGTTGATAGGATTTGTGTAGGCAACCGAAGTGCCATCGCCGAAATCCCATTCCCAAGCATCACCGCTTGTTGCTGTAAATTGAACGATTAAGGGTACACATCCGGTTGTGGTTTCTGCGTTAAAATCTTGTGCATTTGCATGTAATGCAATAAATGTTGCTAAAAAGATTACTATTTTTTTCATTTCAATTAATTTTAAATTATTATTAAATAACTTTATTAATCAAGTCGCAATTATATATACAAAAGTTGCCTGTAATAATAATATTTTAAAACAATTTCTAAATTGCTATTTTCCGATAAAATTACACTATCTGTTGTCTTATATCAGACAATAGTGAATATAAATAAATTATGATAGATATTTATTTCTAAGTTCTTGGGGTGATATTGATTGATAGGTTTTGTCGCGTTTAAACCATGTTATTTGGCGTTTTGCATAGCGTCGGGTGTTTGTTTTTATTTTTTCAATACTTTCTTCCAATGAGTATTTCCCGTCTATGAAATTGAACAATTCTTTATATCCTACAGTGTTTAAAGCGTTGAGGTGCTTAAACGGATAAAGTGTTTTGGCTTCATTTAATAATCCATCGGTAATCATTTGATCGGTTCGCCTGTTAATGCGTTGATAAAGTGTTTCACGGGGAAGGCTTAAACAATATTTAACAATGGAAAAATCTCGTTTTTTTTGTTGGTTTTTTCTAAGAGATGTATAAGTTTGATTTGTTTGTATGCAGACTTCAAGTGCACGTAATATTCGTTTGGGATTGTTTATATCTACGATTTCATAAAATTCGGGATCCAATTCTTTTAATTGTCTTAATAAGTCGTCGGTTCCCTCTTTAAGATGTAATTCCGTTAATTGTTTTCTTAACACCGGGTCGGGGTCGGGCAGGGTGTCAATGCCATAGCTTATAGCATCAATGTATAAACCACTTCCTCCGCAAACAATCACATAATCATTCGTTTTAAATGCTTGTTTCAATATTTCCAAAGCTTGAATTTCATACATCGAAACATTGTAATAATCGTGTATGGAAAGATGTGCAATGAAGTGATGTTTCACTTCTTTTAATTCAGATTCGCTTGGTGCCGCCGTTCCGATTTTCATTTCTTTGTAAAACTGACGAGAATCGGCTGAAAGGATGCAAGTGTTTAACTTTTTCGCCCATTCAATACTGAGGGCTGTTTTTCCTACAGCCGTAGGTCCGGCAATGACAATTAAAGTTTTTTCTTTGGCTGACAATTTAATTATAGGTTGTTGGTGTCGAAGTCAGAATTAAAACCATCCAATTCGCTTTCATCGTAGTAAACTTCATTGTCTTCATCGTTTTCGTCCATGATATCCAGTAAAGAATCTTCATCCAATATATCATTATCATGGGTTATGAGTGCTTCTTTTTGTGGAATTTCTCCCAACGAATAGGAACAGATAGGATATTTTATATTGGGAAGTGCTTTGAAGGATTTCAGTAATTCAATATAAAATGTTTTTAAATGAAGGAAATCGTGTTCATAAATAATTCTTTGGTGCGGATCGTCCATGAAATCACTTATAACGGCATCATCCATACTGATGGAAGGTTTTTTTAATTTGGTATCTTCCGAATCATCGGAATCCTCGCTATTATCGATTTGATTCATATCATCCGACATATCGATTAATGTGATTTCTTGTTTTTTGTTCCATTTACGATCGCAGATGTGAAAAGATGCCAATTCGTTGGGATTTAGTCCTTTTATGTTTTTGACTATGCATTGATGAAAGTCTTTAAAAGATTGTTTAGATAATATTTCGAAATCTCTTACAAAGTCATCAACATCATCAAACAGTAACCTGAATTTATATACGTACATAGCGTTTATTATTACAATTATATATT
>MWCE01000027.1 GCA_002069895.1 Bacteroidetes bacterium ADurb.Bin234
GCGGAAAGGGCCGAAACCGTAATCGAAACACATAGGTCCCATAATATCCTGAACATAAGAAGGATATTTGAATGTGCCTTCTGAATTTAACACATCGCTGCCTGCACGACTTGATTCCAATAAAAAGGCATTACCATAGTCGAAAAAATACATTCCTTTTTCAGCCAATTTATTGATGGCCGTTATTTGTCGACGCAAACTTTCCTGTACTTTTGTTTTAAATAAATCTGGATTATCGGCCATCATCCGTTTTGACGCTTCAAAAGTCAAACCTACCGGATAATACCCTCCCGACCAAGGATTATGCAAAGAAGTTTGGTCGGAACCTAAATCAACTTTAATATTCTTATCGGCTAAATATTCCCACAAGTCGACAATATTCCCTTGATAGGCAAAAGAGCGAGCCACTTTTTTTACTCTTACCTCATTTACCTTTTCCATTAAAGCACCTAAATCATCAAAGACTTCGTCAACCCATTTCTGTTGAAAACGTTTTTGTGTGGCAGCAGGATTTATTTCGGCAGTAATAGAAACTACACCGGCAATATTTCCGGCTTTAGGTTGAGCCCCCGACATTCCGCCTAATCCGGAAGTAACAAAGAGTTTACCTCCCGTTTCACCGCCAATCTTTCTGGCGGCATTAAGTACTGTAATTGTTGTTCCGTGAACAATTCCTTGCGGACCGATATACATATAGGAACCGGCAGTCATTTGTCCGTATTGGGTAACACCGAGAGCATTAAATTTTTCCCAATCGTCGGGTTTGGAATAATTCGGAATCATCATGCCGTTGGTAACAACCACACGAGGTGCATCTTTATGAGAAGGGAACAATCCCATGGGATGACCGCTATACATCACCAGCGTTTGTTCATCGGTCATAGTAGCTAAATATTGCATAGTCAAAAGATATTGAGCCCAATTCTGAAAAACAGCACCATTTCCTCCATAGGTAATCAATTCATGAGGGTGTTGAGCTACTCTCTTATCGAGATTATTTTGGATCATATGCATAATGGCAGCAGCTTTTTTGCTTTTGGCCGGATACTCATCGATAGGTCGGGCAAACATTTCATAGTGAGGCATAAAACGAAACATATAAATACGACCGTAATCATTTAATTCTTTAGCAAATTCTTCGGCTAAAACCGGATGAAAGGCCGGATTAAAATAACGAAGGGCATTGCGTAAAGCTAATTTTTTTTCTGTTTTATTAAGGATATCTTTTCTTTTGGGTGCATGATTCACCGTTTCATCATAAAGATAAGGATCGGGTAAAACCGAAGGAATTCCCTTTAATATCTCTTCCTGAAATGTTGTCATATCTTATTATTTTTTAATATGATAAAATTTATTTAAGCCTTCACATAATATTGTTTGCTTATTGTTTTTAATGAATAAAAAAGGCTCGCTGGATAAATAACGAGCCTTTATTGATTTTATTTTGAAAGAATAGATTAGTACATTCCACCGCCGGGCATTCCACCGCCCATGGGAGGCATCGCCGGCTTTTCTTCTTTTATTTCAGCTAAAACGCATTCGGTTGTCAACAACATACCAGCAATAGAAGCTGCATTTTCGATGGCAACACGAGCCACTTTAGTAGGATCAATAACACCTGATGTCATTAAATCTTCATATTTTTCGGTTCTGGCATTGTAACCTAAATTATCCTTCTCACTTTTTACTTTATTCACTACAATGGACCCTTCGAGTCCGGCATTTTCAACAATTTGGCGTAATGGTTCTTCTAAAGCGCGGCGTACGATTTCGATACCAAAACGTTCGTCGTCATTTCCACCTTTAAGATTTTCTAAGGCTTTAATTGCGCGGATATAAGCAACACCGCCTCCGGGTAAAATACCTTCTTCTATAGCTGCACGGGTAGCGTGCAAAGCATCATCAAAACGATCTTTCTTTTCTTTCATTTCCACTTCGGAAGCTGCTCCAACGTAAATAACAGCTACACCGCCGGCCAATTTAGCCAAACGTTCTTGAAGTTTTTCACGGTCATAATCGGAAGTTGTTTTTTCGATTTGAGATTTAATCTGAGCAATACGTGCTTGAATGTCGGATTTTTCGCCTTTTCCGCTTACAATCGTAGTATTTTCTTTGTCGACGGTAATTTTTTCGGCTTGACCGAGCATGTTCAAATCGGCATCATCCAATTTAAAACCTTTTTCTTCAGAAATCACAATGCCACCGGTTAAGATAGCAATATCTTCGAGCATTTCTTTTCTTCTATCGCCAAAGCCGGGAGCTTTAACGGCAACAATTTTCAAGGAGCCTCTCAAACGATTCACCACTAATGTGGCTAATGCTTCGCTCTCAACATCCTCGGCAATAACCAATAAAGGTTTTCCGGTTTGGATTACCTTTTCTAAAATCGGCAGAAAATCTTTCATATTGCTGATTTTTTTATCATAAATCAGGATAAAAGGATTTTCATAAACTACTTCCATTTTTTCGGAATCGGTAACAAAATAAGCAGAAATATATCCCCTATCGAATTGCATACCTTCAACAACCTTTACTTCTGTTTCGGTTCCTTTAGCTTCTTCGATGGTGATAACGCCTTCTTTTTTAACTTTCTGCATAGCTTCAGTAATCATTTCGCCCACAGTATAATCGTTATTAGCCGATATGGTAGCTACTTGTTTAATTTTATCGCTACTTTCACCGATTTCTTTAGAGCGTTTTTTCAAATCTTCAACCACGATGGCAACCGCTTTATCAATACCGCGTTTCAAATCAATAGGATTTGCACCTGCAGTAACATATTTAATCCCATGATTAAAAATAATCTGTGCCAAAACGGTAGCGGTGGTTGTTCCGTCGCCTGCTTGGTCGTTAGTTTTGGATGCTACTTCTTTAACCATTTGAGCACCCATGTTTTCAATAACTTCTTCGAGTTCGATTTCTTTAGCAACAGTAACACCGTCTTTTGTAATTTGAGGTGCACCGAATTTCTTGTCGATAATAACATTTCTACCTTTAGGTCCCAAGGTTACTTTCACTGCATTGGATAAAGCATCAACTCCTTTTTTTAAGTTTTCACGGGCTTCCCAACTATATAAAATCTCTTTTGCCATATTATATTTCCTTTCTAATTTATAATTTTTAACTAAATAATTGCAAAGATATCGGATTCTTTCATTATCAGATAATCTTTACCTTCAATACTAAGTTCCGTACCGGAATATTTTCCATAAAGCACTTTATCGCCAACTTTAACTGTAAGCGGTTCATCTTTTTTACCGTTTCCAACCGCCACAACTGTCCCTTTTTGGGGTTTTTCTTTAGCTGTATCAGGAATAATAATGCCTCCTGAAGTCTTTTGCTCTGCAGGCGCAGGCTCAATCACCACTCTGTCTGCTAATGGTTTTACGTTAACTTTCATATGTATTCTATCTTTTTTAAATTTATTAATTAATTTTTA
>MWCE01000028.1 GCA_002069895.1 Bacteroidetes bacterium ADurb.Bin234
TTTTTCCTGTAACCGGAATAAATTGAAAAAGTTGTGCTTTATTCTTTGAAGGGATATTTAAAACAACTTCGTTATAAGATGTATTACCGATAACTTTTCCTGAAAGTGTGTGCATTTGCAGAATATAGTAGCGTTCAGTCGTTGATATTTGAGCTGACACCTGTAAACACATCACGAAAAAAAACGATAATGCAAAAAATCGTCGGTGTATTTTGTTGTTCATGGGCAGAAGATTTTGGAATAGTTAATAATTTTTCAAAAATATATAAAATAGGCATTTGAGTAGTTAATTAAGTGTTCAATGTGGGAGAAAATGATTGCACAATCATGATTGGACGAAAAAGAAAAAGAGGATATGCATCAATGCTGCAAGATCCTCTTTCGGAATGTAAATCAGAGTTTTAATTAGTTAAGCAATGATTTTTGTGTACGGTTTTTTATGAAGGGTCAATTTTTTATGAGTTTTTCAATTATACTGTTGCCGTTTGATTGAATAACTTTTATAAAATATACGCCGTTATTTAGCGAACTTACATCAATTAATTGACCTGAATTAACTTTTGAGAATTTGAATAATTCTTTACCACTCACATCTGTAATCGTGAAATCAACCGCATCTTTACAATTATTTATTGAGAAAGTATGTTTTACCGGATTCGGGGTGATTATCGCCTGCTTTACTGAAGGAGAAATATCCGATGTTATCACTTCATTAATCAGATACAATCCATCGTCACTTCCTGCCCATATTTTATCTATTGAGCTGATTTCAATTGCATAAACTGCTCCATTAATAAAGCCTTCAGGAGCTTTAATTTCTCGAAAAACAGAACCGTTATATGTTTTTATTCCTCCTACTTTACCATATCTGCCAAGAACAGCATTGTTCTGGCTGTCAAAACCTGCATCATGATAGTAGTTCCACGTATCGCCCAACTGAAAAAATGTTGAATAATCGGTACTTTTATATAAACCATTACAATTTAGTACCCAAAGATGATTGTTTTTGTCGGTAACAATTTTATTATAACCTCCACAGGAAAAACTATTCAAATATTGACGGCTAACTCTTGTGGTCCCGTTGTATTTTGATATAGTATCATAAGCAAGTATCCATAAATTATTATTGATATCAAACCTGGCACTGTATGTACTATAATTTGCTCTTGGAATATGCAATTCATAATGAGTTTCATCAAACTTGTAAATACTTCCCGGATTGTGTGAAATGAAATAAAAATTATTACTGTTATCCTGAAAAACTCCGCCATTCATATTATCACCCAGCTCAACCAACTGACTATTGATAGGATGTGGTTGCCATGAACCATCATAAACACTAAATGTATTTGCTCCTTCAGCCCAGATACGGTTTAAATGATCTTTATACAAACGCGTTACCGTATTTGAAGCAAGACCATTGGCAGTAGTGTAATTGGTAAATGTAGTTCCATCGAAAGTAGATATACCCGAGTTGGTAGCAATCCACAGTAAACCATTGGCATCAAACTGCAAATCGTTTATTTTATTATCAATCAAACCATTGGCAGTTGTCCATTTTTGGTAAGTAATAAGATTTAGATTTTCAGCGTTAGCTGGTGCATTATTAACAAACTGTGCATGTGTGTTGATAAAAGTCACCGAACATGCAATAACAATAAAATACTTCTTCATTTTCATTGCAATACTATTTTAATTTTAGAATTAACTATTTCTGAATAATAAGTTAAATAAATTAACTTGAACATTTATGAAAATAACATTTCATTGATATTTTTGTTCATTGCAAAGATTAACTTCTTTAAAACACATAATTGCAACACGTTAGCTCAAAACAACCACATTAAACAAATGAATCCCAAACAAATAAAAGCAACATTGAAGTTGTAAAATAAAAAGATCTCTTTTCTTTCAATCCTTTACACATCTTACAGCAAAACCGCCTCTTGCATTGCCGGTAGTATTATAACAACCGGATAAAGTATTCCTTAGATAAAAACACCAGCCGGATAGTGCATCGCTTGAATCGCTAAGCCATAAATATGCGCGCGTATTTATAGTAGCAAACGTACCATTATTCGCATCGCGATAACCGGAAGGCAGAACATTTAAACCGGAAGTGTTATTTGTTGGTAAATTATAACCTACTGTACCAACAGTAGTAAAAGTAGTCCACAGCGTTGTTGATGCATATGCTTTTCCGGTTTTATTATCAGTTTTTGTTCCATCAAAATTATATCCATTATTAATTAAATATGCCTGTAATGTTTCCCATTCAAGTTTTGTGGCAACATGCCAACCCACGGGAGCAATATTTCTTGTATCACGTACTGCATAATGATTGTAAAGATGTCCGTATATCGTTCCGTTTGAAGCATTATTTTCATAATCGCACCAGGCACCTGTCGACAGAACACTCCATGCAGAATTATCCGAAACCTGAGGTATAGGATCGCCATTTCTATATTTCGTAGTTCGAAGGTTTTCAACCATCCAAACCTGACTACCAATTGTAACGGTGGTATAAATATTACCGTCTATATCTCTTACTTTTCCATCATCAGCTGTAGTTGAAAAACTTTTTTCCTCTCCATAAGCAGTACCTTCAGCGTTTGTAGCATAAGCGCGCACATAATAGGTTTGTCCGGGAGATAATCCAACAATATTACTCGTAAAAGCGCCTATGCCTGTACCATCAATTGTCTTACTGTCTGCTATTGTAGGGTTATGATTTGTATTCCAGCATACACCTCTCTGAATTACTGTACTTCCTCCATCAGTGAGTACTTCGCCTCCTCCCAGAGCTGATGTAGCTTCAATACTTGTAATTGTAGCTGTCGATACGGTAGGAAGTAAATTTTTCACACATCGAACCGAAAAACCATAAGCCTTTGGAAGATCCAACGCAGCCAATCCAAGACTATTACCACTAGCGAAATTAAGATATTGACTGCGTGCATTGGTGTTATTTACATTAAAAGTCGTCCACCATAATTCTGATTCTGTCATTTCTTCATAAGCACCGCTAACATCTCTGAAACCCGCCGGTAAAGCGGTAAAACCACTGAAATTATTTCCTGACAATTCATGACCAATTGTACCTATGCTTGCATGATACTTCCAGTCAGAATCCGCTGAAAGTGATTTAGCATTGTCAGACCCAATGGAAGCAAGATAATTTTTTAATGTATTCCATTCATCATTTGTTGACAAGTGCCAGCCGACAGGAGCAACACCACGCGAGTCAGCAATAACATGCCATGTATAAAGTCGGCCAAATTTTGCAACATTATTTTCAGCACCGTTGTATGCCCACTGATACTTAGGATCTGTTTCGCTACCAATATTTAAGTTCGAAGGTATTGTAGTAGCTATATTATCGCCATTTAAATATTTTGTTGTTTTCAAATTCTCAGCCATCCACACTTGATTTCCAATTTTTACAACAGTGTAATTATTTCCATCTTCATCGCGACATTCTACAAAATCGAAATTTACAGTTTTACTTTCGGTAGGTATATCGGTTACAATAGTACTAAAGTTCCCTGAGATTCCCTTGAAAAGCATTTGATCGCCCGATGTGTATTGAAGGTTTACAATATTGTTTGCTTTAGTTTTTTGAATAGCAATAGCATCATTTTGATCCGATAATTTGATTGTTGGCTCTGTATGATTTAAGGAAAAACTTATAGCTTTCACTTCACTTTTAAAATCCTTTCCTTCTCCTGTAATAATATAAACGCCCGTAGGTAAAGAAATTTCAAAAGAATTGATTCCTTCATGATAAATTACCCTTTCAGCTTCCATTAATCTGCCATCGATAGTATAAATTTTAATTGTTCCGGCATTTGACTTTGATGCAAAAACCGATAAAGTTGCTCTATCTACTATTGGGTTCGGAAAAAGTTTTACATTTTCCGTTTCAAACGACAAAGGTTTAACCCCAGTCCAAACATCGAATAAACGCAATTGATATCCTGTAGGAACAGCTACCTGCGTACCTTTGGAGATATTACGTGCAATAACCGATTCAACAGTTGAACTTTGTCCGGTGCCTGAAAAACTAATGAAATATTCTAAGGCTAATAAATTTTGCAAAACAATTACATTTAAAACGCAAAGCAACAGAACTCTTCGAAGTGTTTTCATACGTATTGGCTGATTAGAATGAAACAAATAATCTAAAGAAACTATATAATGTACAATTGTTGGTAACTATATTTGGATAAAAACTGTTATAATGAAAAATTTCACTTATTTATCAACATAAAATAATAATCGAATTCGCCATTGATAAGCGTAAGGGTTTCCTGTGCAGTTCCGTTATACCCTTGCACGCGGATATTACTGAAAGTTCCTTTGGCACCCATGTAGTTTTCTTTTGAGTAATAGAATTTTTCAACATTGATGGTGCCGCTTCCCACAACAGGCGTATAATTATTTCCGTTTATTTTTACCTTTAAGGTAGCTTTTCCACGATTATCGGTTTTTTTTGGCAATTCCTGAATATAGGTATGATTTCCTTCGGCAAGTTTTGAACTGTCGTTGCAGCCAAAAGATAAAGTAATCTGAATGTCGCCGGTAGTGGCAGAAGAGCCGTTTGTGGCTATCAAACCTTTACCGTAAGGTATAGATTTACCATTCTCATAACTGTAATTTCCTTCGGTAGTTATAAAGGTGGCATCAAATTGAGCAGCTCCAATTTTACATTTGAAAATTTGAGCAGAATCCGTAGGATTTGACAACCCCGGGATATCGCAGGAATTTAGTAAAAATGAAAATCCAATGAAAAAAAATAACAGAATTGTATTCGATTTCATGTCGCTTTTATGTGTTTAATACAATAATATATTGAAAATAAGGCAGTTAGTGTTATCATAAAAAATCAAACTTCAACAACGATTTTTTTGAAATCTATTGTCAAAGTTTGATGAGATTCTTATTCGTTTTTGCTGTATGCAAGGGTGAATGCTTTCATGTTATCTTTGTCGAAAAGGAAAACAGACTGTATATCATCTTGTTTAAAAACAGTATGAAAGCAGAATTTAGTAAATTGTGTTTTTTTTGCGGGTACGGTAAAGAAATTTGCATAATCACCGCTTGTAGCTGCAGTTTTGTAATTAAAAACCAGATCTCCATTTTTGAGTAATACCGCCACATAATAGTTTTCCCATTTCAAATCATAATCGGCATTGTTAATAACTGCCCCGGTAATGGCAATATATTCTTTGTTGTCCGATGCAGTAGAAACGGAATAAATAGTGTGATA
>MWCE01000029.1 GCA_002069895.1 Bacteroidetes bacterium ADurb.Bin234
CCATAATTATTTGATATTTAATGTTTTAAAAATATTTTTGTATATTTTTGATATTGAAATACATACAAATGTATTTATGCGGCATAAGACCCCCTTGAACCACGTTAGGTTCAAAAAAAAACCGCCTTGGTTTGCTTTTGAACCACGCTTGGTTCGAGCGTGAACCACGCTTGGTTGGAACTCCAACCAAGGCACTATTTTTCGCAAGGACGCTTGGTTCAAGGGGGGTGTATGCAGCATGTTGTAAAAAACACTAAATAAGGCATTTAAGATTGTTTTTTCATGGTTAATTTGCAATTAGAATATTAAAAATGATATGAATTTAATAAAAAAGAACCGGTAGAAGCCGATACGCTACCAGTTCTTAAGAAAAAATGTTAAGGAGTTTCGTTGCAGTAATCAATTAAAAATTAAAAAATTAAGAATTAAAAATCCGCATTCATCCGTTGCATCCGCGTCATCTGCGTGCTATTTTAATTGAGTGCTGTGTGCCACTGGTTTTCCTATCTTTTGATTTTGTTTCGGCGGAGAGCTTGATGGTATTTTCGTGCGTTGATGGCGTGTTGATGCGGGCTGACGGCAAAATTGTGATAACCGGAGAAATCGTCTTTTGCACACATATATAAGTATTTGTGCTTTTCAAAGTTCAAAACGGCATCTATAGTGGAAGCTTCGGGAATGCGAATGGGTCCGGGTGGTAATCCTGTGTTTTTATAGGTGTTATAAGGGGAATCGATTTCTAAATCGCTTAGTAATATGCGTTTAATGCCGGGATTGTTTAATGCATATTTAATGGTGGGATCGGCTTGAAGCAACATTCCTCTTTTCAGCCGATTGATGTAAACGCCTGCAATACGCGGTTGTTCGTCGGTTTTATGGTTTTCTTCTTCTACTATTGCTGCTAAGATGGAGATTTCAATAGGCGATAAATCAATTGCTTCGGCTTTTTGCAATCGTTGTTTTGTCCAAAAGTTTTGATGTTCTTTAAACATTCGTTTGAAGAATGCGGTGTCGGATGTGTTCCAATATAGTTGATAAGTGTTTGGAATAAACATGCTCAATATGTTTTCGGAAGTGAAGCCGTAATGGGAAAGGAAGTTGTTGTTGTTTAGCAATGTTAATAATGAGAGGCTGTCTACTTCGAGTTGGGAGGCGATTTTTTGTGCAAGTTGTTCTTTGTTGCGTATGTTGTTGAAAATAAGATGAACGGGTTCTTGGTTTCCGGAGCGTATCTTGTTGATTAAGTCATTGTTGCTCATTAGGGAATCTAACTTATAACGTCCGGGGTGTATGTGATCGGCTAATTTTTTATGTTTTGCCAAAGTTTGAAATGCATCTGCGTTTTCCAATATTTGTTGTTTTTCAATGAGATGAATTAATTCCGTATAGGTAGTTCCTGTGGGTATATAGAGGTATTCGGGTGCGTTTGGATGTAGACCGGGTTTGAAAAATTGATTGTAATAATTGTAAGCGATGCCTGCGGTTGTGATAATCAGAATAAAAAGGATGCTAAGTATAATGATTATGCTTTTTTTTCTTCTCATAGGGTTTATGCTTTGGTGTTTATGAGTTGAAAAAAGAGTTCGTCGTGCCATTGGTTGTTTATCAAATGCCATGATTTATGTGTGCCGCTTTGAATAAAGCCGTGTTTTTTAAATAATTGCAGGCTCGCTGTATTGTCGGGTGTAATGGTGCAATACAATTGGTGAAGTTGCAGGGTGTTAAAAGCATATTGGATTAATAGGGATAAAGCTTGGGAAGCGTAGGTTTTGTTTCTGTGTTCCGGAATGATAAGGATGCCTACTCCGGCTCGTTTATGCGTGGGATTAAAATCGAATAAATCGATAGTCCCGACCACTTGTTTTGTTTGGTTTTCGGCAATCATTAACCTTAATTGTTTGAGGTTGTATATGTCACGGGTGGATGCTTCGATTATATATTGTTCGATGGCGAAACGCGAAAAGGGTGTTAAGGTGTTGCTTAAATGCCATAAGTCGGTGTTGTTTTCAATGCTTTGTAAAATGTCGACGTCTTTGAATTCAACGGGACGTAAAAAAACTTTTTCTCCTATCATACGGATTTATTTAAATGAGTTTACCAATCATCATCAATTTCAATTTCAGTAGGTTGTTTTTTATAATCGTTTAAATCTTTGTCTTGTTGCTTTTTGTTTTGGATGCTATCTTGTTTAAAAATAGTGTTGAAGTCTTGTTTTTGTTCTTTGATTTGATCTTTTATTTCGCTTTTGGTATGTTGACGCGACCATTTGAATTGGGGATTATCCAGGTTTCCGCTTGCGCTGATGAAGATGTAAGTGTTTCCGGTTCCGTCGTTAACCACTTCGCCGAAATCATCTTGGTTTTTTCGTTTATTGCGGCGTTTGTTTGACAGCAAATCGTTTAATTTAAGTTTAATGGCATAATCCATGTTTCCGTTAAAGGCTTGATTTCCTGATAATGTTAAATTCAAAGCATTATTCTTCACGTCCATTTCAGGAATTGTAATGATTTGGTTTTTAATGGCAATTCGATTTTGAAGATGAGCGAAACGTATGTTTTGTAAATCTTCTAATTCAACGAATTTTGATAAGGATTCCAAGGGTTTGAAGTTAATGAGTTGACCGTTATCGATGGAAATATTAGCCAATACATCCACACTTTGGGGGATGATTGATAAATCGCTTTTAGCTTTGGCTTTGAAAAGGATATTGGAAGAGGCAGTACCTCTGATGTTTTTATCGGTTATGCCCGTTTCCGACTGACCAAAATTATTGAAAGCATGAAACATTTTCTGAACGTTAGCTCCTTCGATTTTGGCATTGCAATATATAGAAAAGGTATTGTTTCCTATTACTTGTGCATAAGCTGAAGTGAAAACATTGCCGTCAAAAGCATTTAAGTTTAGGTTGTTAATGGTGAAGGTTTGGTTTTTCCATTCAGCGCTTCCCGATATTTGGTTGCCTTCGAAGGCATCGAAAACGAATTTATTGATTTGTAGACTTAATTTAAGATCAATGCGTTGAGGGAAAGTGATTTTAAAAGTATTGTCGGTTTTGGTATCTGTTGTATTTGAAGACGATGATTTGGAGAAAAAGCGATTGAGGTTGAGGTAGGGAGAAGATACATCGGCTTCGATGAGCATATGGTTTTGATCGGTAAAGAAATAATCGAAATAATTGCTGATGTTTCCGTTTAATAAAAAAGTGTTGTCGTTAACGGATCCGTTTAAGTCGACAACACGAATGCATTGATTCGACAGTTCCAATTTGCCGTTTAAGTCGTCAAAAGCAGTTTCTCCTTTTCCTAATTGGAAATACACATTGTTTAATGTAATGTTTCCGGAAATTTCGGCAGTTTTAAAATCGGCTGCCGTCAGTTTGGTGAAAGTTGAAAATTGATTTTTGAAATGAATATCGATGGATGAAGCCCCTTTGGTTTTGTAGATATAGTTTTGAGGCATAAATCCATGCCAATCTTCAAGATTTACGTCGGAAACTAAATGGAAGCTAAGTAAAGGTGCATGTAAGTTTTTAAGTGATAAGTTTCCTTTCACTGTTTTATTGTTTAATAAAGCGGAGAATTGAGTGATTTCCAATATGCCGCTTTTCTTTAAATTTATGTTTGCGGCTTTAAAACTTCCTTTAAATTTAATTTGAGATAAGCGAATGTTGCTTTGGATGTTTTTTATGCTTCCATTGGCAAGAGAAAAGCTTGCTTTGGTGTGGAATGTAGGTTTTTTGCCTGTGGTACCTTTGGCTGTTAACCGGAAAGCCAAAAGGCCTTCGGGTTCGTATTTTTCAAGGATTTTTTGTGTAGATGCAGGCATTTCATTCAACACATCTTTTAATGAAATTTGATTTCCTTTTAATTGTATGGCGTATGTAAGGTGATGTTGGCTTTGTTGCAAGTCGATATCGGTTGAAAAATGAAAATTATCTATACGTAAATCTCCTTTTTTCAAAGTGTAGTGTTGTTTTTCGGTGTTAAGATGAATAATGCTCGACAGTTGAATGTTTTTATTATTAATACGTAAAGTGCTGTCGAGGTTAAAAGCTTGAAGTTTAATGTTGGATTGTAAGTCTAAATCGAAAATTTGTTCGGAGAAGTTTCCTTTGGCTCCAAGTTTCTTAACCAATAGTTTAATGTCGGTAAGTTGATTGTTGTTTTGGTATTGCACGGAAACATTTTGAAGTTTGATGGTGTTAAGCAGTATAGAAAAGTCTTGAGTTGTCGAGTCGATTTCATTAAAGATATCCCAATTGTTGCTGCCGTTTTTAAAGGTTTTTAATCTTAGGGAAGCGTTGACGATTTCGATGCGTTTTAATTTGTAATGAGATGTTAATACATCTAAAATATTGAATTGAAGAAAAACGGATTTAGCCGAAAGGATGTTTTGATTTTCATTCCGTCCTTTTACTTCCAAATTATTAACTTGTAAGGAAGCCATGGGAAATTTACGCAGTAAACTAAAAGAGATGTCTTTGTGATTGATGTCGGTTTTAACGGATTTATATAACTCTTTTAAAACAACATCGGCAATTTTGTCTTCAAAAATAAAAGCGGAAATAATGGCGGTTAAGATGCAGAAAACAAAAACAGCGGATAGAATCAAACACCATTTTTTCAAATGATGTTTTTGTTTTGATTGATTATTTTTTGTTTCATTCATAACCGGTATTAAATGTATTATGAATTAAAGAAGTGTTCAAACTTCATGCCATCGAAATTACCGGAGCTCATCATTAATAGGTTTTTGTTTTTCCAATCTAAGGATTTTAAGAAGTCATAAAGTGTTTGAGCGTTTTGAAAAATCCGGAGTTTAGGATTAGCAAAAGCATCAAAAACAGTGTTCTCGGAAAGGAGTGGTAGTTTTTTCAAAGCAATGGCATGGGGATTAAAATACACTAAAGGTAAGTCGGCTTTATCCATGGAATGGGCGTATTGTTTCAAGAATTCGGCGGTTAAGCTACTGAATGTATGGAGTTCGACACATGCCACCAATGCTCGTTCGGGATATTTTTCTTTAACGGCTGCAATGGTAGCTTTCAGTTTGGACGGGGCATGGGCAAAATCTTTGTAAAGGGTTTTTTCTTTATCTTCATAAACCAATTCAAGCCGTTTGGAAGCACCTTTAAAAGATTGTATGGCAGTATAGAAATCATGATTGCTTATGCCTAAGTAATGACAAACAGAATGAGCCGCTTCGATGTTGAGTAGATTGTGTTGCCCGAACACTTGTAAGGGATAGTTTTTACCTTGGTTTAAAATGGAGTATTGCCCGTTTTCGATGCGGAATTCGGGTAATGTATAGGCTAATTTATGTTTTGTGGTTGCTTTATCGGCTATTGTTTTACAATGTATATCCTGATCACAATAAATCAGTGCGCCTTTATCAGGTATAAGGTTTGCAAAGATATGAAATTGTTCTAAATAATTATCAAAAGTTGGAAACACATTCACATGATCCCAAGCAATACCGCTTATGAGACCTATGGTAGGTTGATAAACATGGAATTTAGGGCGACGGTCGATGGGCGAAGTTAAATATTCGTCGCCTTCAATCAGAATGTGTGTGGCATCGGATAGTTTGGTCATTACTTCAAATCCTTCTAATTGAGCACCTATCATAAAGTCGCAAGGGAAGTTACAGGAGTTTAACACATGAAGAATCATAGATGTAATAGTGGTTTTGCCGTGGCTTCCACCAATAACGATGCGTGTTTTGTTTTTCGATTGTTCGTAAATAAATTCGGGGTAAGAATAAATCTTTAATCCTAATTCCTTGGCTTTTAATAATTCGGGATTGTCAATACGCGCATGCATGCCAAGGATCACCGCATCGGTGTCAGGCGTAATACGTGCTGCATTCCATCCGATATTTTCGGGAAATAGATTATATTTTTTTAAACGACCGGCAGCGGGTTCGAAAATTTCATCATCGGAACCGGTAACTTCATAACCTTTTATTCGCAAAGAGATAGCTAAATTGTGCATGGCACTGCCGCCTATGGCGATAAAGTGTATTTTCATATTGTTATTTTGAGTCATCGTAATACTGTCATTTAATGCAGTAAATTAACGATAATATGTTAATTTCATTATATTGTTTTTATATTTAAATTTTTAATAAAAAATAGTATAAATTTGCGTGCATAAATAATCAAAACATAAAAGTGTTGAAAATGAAAAGAGTGTATGTTTTAATCGGGATTTTATTTTTAACGCAATATGTATTAAAATCCCAGATTTCCCTGATAGGGAATGAAAGTTTTGAAAGTTCCCTTAATAATTGGACAATTTCGCCATCCTATTCGTGGATGCCCAATACCACTTTACATGTTAGCGGACAGCAATCTTATGTGGGTTATGTTCCTGCCGCAACAGGAGATTCTATCATATTGGTTACCCCATTATATAATTTAACTAATTATTCTAATGTTATTTTAAAATTCAATCATATTTGCAAAGTAAATAAGAATGATATTTGTCAAATAGAATATAAGGAGAATTATCATGGAGCCGTTTGGCAACCCATACCGCTTTCCGCCTACCAAGGTAATGGTTTATATTTAAATTCCACATTTTCCGATTCATCCTATTCCCAATGGAGTTATAATAATTTATTAGCGACACCCGATAATACATGGTGGAAGAGCGAGACTTTTGATGTTTCGCAAGAGGTTTCGTATGCTGTTGTCCAATTTCGATTTAAAATTAAAAAAGGGAATGTATCGGGAACACATTTTGCTTACGGATGGTTGATTGATGATTTTCAAATTTATGCATCAACACATCCCATCATTCCTCCGGAAGTTAGGTTTCTTACCTATTATACAGATACCGTATTTCATACAGGACCATTCCCTATCAGTACAAAAGTTAAATCACTTACATCCGCACCCATCTACACACCGGTTTTGAAATATACATCCTTATACAACGGAATAAGTACAAACGATTCAATTCTAATGACAGCAACTGGGGGTGATACGCTTTGGACAGCTACAATACCTCAACATGTTTTCGGATCAAAAATAACATATTCAATTCTTGCTTCTGATACTACAGGGAATAGTAATTTTGCACAAGCGAGTTTTTATATTAAAAGACTCCCTCCCTTTGATTCGAATTCTGTTGCTTTGAATCAAATCGTTTTACCGGACTCTATAGTACAATATAATACAACGACATCCATTCAGCTTAGGATTACAAATAAAGGTTTGAAAAATTTACAATCGGCAGTTATATATTGGTCGGTAAATGGAGTAGGGCAAACACCTTTATCATGGACCGGTAATTTACCGGATGGATTTAATGCACAAATTTCTTTAGGGAGTTATTTGTCAGGAATGTATGGCGGTTATGATACCTTAAAGGTATGGATAAAACAACCTAACGGACAAAACGATCCGCTTAGTAGTGATGATACCCTGGTGAAATATGTGTATAATTGTAAAACTTTATTTAACGGAGATTATATTATTGGACAAAGTTCACAAGCTGATTTCTCGACAATAAATGATGCTTTATTGTTATTAAAAAATGCCGATTGTATAAGGGGCAATGTAACATTAAAAATCGAGTCCGGTATTTATACTCAAAACATTGATTTAACTAATTTGGTAAACTATTTAAAGGGATATTCTTTAATAATTACTTCTTTGGCAAATCATAAAGACAGTGTGATACTCAATGATACGGCAGGAGTCTTAATTACGTTGAACAATACAAACAATTTTTATATAAAAAATATAACACTAGATGTTGCCGTCAGAGGTTCTTATGCCATTCAATTTACGGGAAATGCAAACAATATCGAAATAAGAAATTGTAATATTTTTGCCAATCCTACTGCACTTACTATTAATAATGCGGGAATCTTAAAATTAGAAGGGATCAGCGGTATTGCAAATAATGTTCGTATAGTTAACAATATGTTTGATGGAGGATTTTATAATATATTATTACATGCAGGATTAGTAGATAATTATGGAAGCGGATATGAAGTAGATAGCAATATTTGTACAAATGCTGATTATATAGGGATTCACTTAAACTATTTCAATGCGAATAGCATTTCTTACAATAGTATTTATTCTCGTACTTCAAATGGGTATAGTTATGTGTATAACCTTGCTTTAGGGAACGGGACTGTGAATGAAGTAATAGGGAATAAATTGTATTTAAATCGTCAAGCATCAGCTACAAATGTCTATTCCTTGTATCTTTCGCATTTAAACAAATCGGTTTCTAATCGTATTTTAGTATTAAATAATGAAATTAGAGTAAATACAAATAGTACTACTACCTATGCAGTATACACACATACTTCGAAATTTGATTTCTATCATAATTCCATTTATATGACTACACCGTCTGGTGGTGGTAGTGGCTTCCATTTATATGCATGTGCTTCTAATGTCAAAAATAATAGTATTCATTGTATAGGATTACTCCCTTTTCAGTTTTCATCTAGTTCGTTTATATCAGATTATAATAATTATTATGGTAACAACTTTTCTCTTTTTACATGGCAAAATTCTACCGGACAAGATTCTTATTCGGTAAGTATAGTTCCCCCTTATATGAATACCGCTAATAGTCTTGAATTATCTAATTATAATATGTTTCAATGTCCGCGGTTACCAAATATTTTGAAAGATATAAATGGTGCATATAGAACTTCAATCACTACGATGGGAGCTTATTCCGTACCTTTTTGGGAAGGCTATAATTTAGAAATGAGTGCCATTGTTAGCCCTGAAAATCTCAATTATACACAATGCTCTTCTCCCTTGTTGTCGGATGTAAAAGTTGCTATTAGGAATACAGGCACGGATTCGGTCAATTTTAATATCAATCCCATGCAATTATCTGTGAGGGTAAGTGGTGCGGTTAATTTCCAGTCGGATACTATCATTAATGTGGGCAGTTTATCTGTTGGTTCAACCGACACATTTACCATTTCCTCCTTGCTTCCCACATCCTTAAACGGAAATTATAATATTACTGTATTCCTTCACTTTACTTTGGATACTATTC
Organism: Bacteroidetes bacterium ADurb.Bin234; assembly: GCA_002069895.1. Lineage (GTDB taxonomy): Bacteria > Bacteroidota > Bacteroidia > Bacteroidales > WCHB1-69 > UBA5266. The sequence goes on from MWCE01000029.1 coordinate 9,042, forward strand.
ACTCCGACGATACCTTACACTCAACTTATGTTATAAGTAAGATAGTGTTACCCTATGATGTTGATTTTAGTAATTATCCCTCAGAATTGTTAGTAAGGTCATTAACAGGAGACATTGTTTGGGAACAAGCATTTGGTTCAGGGAGTAATCCCACTATTGCTCCTGTTTTTGGTAACGGTCGTTTGGAGTTTAAGAGTTCTCAAGGAATAGGTTCCTTATCGCAAGCTGTTTTGCGAGGTATAGATTTAAATTCAGCTGCCAAACCTCGTTTGGGATTTTGGTATGCACATGATAATGTGTTCGGGAGGGAAGTCATGCTTGTTAAATTAGTAATTAACGATTCATTGCCTCCTATAACTTTGGTATCATTGCAACGTTTTGACCCAAGTTTTACAACTCCGGGCTGGAAATATTATGAAATTGACTTATCGTCTTATTCAACAGCGAATTGTGTATCGATAATTTTTGAAGCTTCCAGTTTCGGAACCGGAAATCAAAATATTGACCGTATTCGTTTATTCGGCTATCAAGATTTAAAGCTTTCATTGCTATTGCCCGATGCTGACGGTTTTAAAAACTGCGATTTTACAAATAAATCCATCAATGTAATCCTTGAGAATTTAAGTGCTCAAAACATACAATTTCCTCAAAACACAGAAGTTAAATTAGAAATCAAAGGTCAAACAACCATGAATTACAGCTATCAACTTTCTGATATGTTGAGTAGTTTCACCTCTGATACATTAGTGATGGTTCCGGCATTCGATTTTGATCCTTCTCAAAGTTATAATATTACTGCTTATATTCAAACTCTTGACAGTAATTCACAAAACGATACAGATAAAATCCTTTTCAATATCAATCCAGATATTGTCATAGATTCCATCAGTGGGGTAGACCCCGGGAGTTGTAAAAAAATTGGAGATACTGTATATATTAATGTATATCTGAAAAATCAAGGAAATACGGAAATAAAAGATATTCCAGTGCAAATAACTATCAATCACTTGCAAACAATAAACGATACCTTATTTGAAACGCTTGCATCGGGAGCGTCAGTACTTTTACATTTTTCTAAACCGTATATAGTCCCCTATGCAACTGCAGTTCAACCTTACTATACTTTTTCTGTTAAAGCCCACTATCCATGCGATGCGAACGTTAGCAATAATGAAGTTACATTTCTTGCATGTGTAGATGTGGATGTAAATATTGACTTAAGTGTAAAATCCATTGAGAAACCAATACCAAGTCAATGCGATACAGGATTAACAAATCTATATGCCAGAATTAAACTTGAAAATAAAGGAAATACAAACTTGAATAATGTTATTATGTATTTGTCGGTTGATAGTGCTCACCAAATCGTTCAACAAATAAATGATACAATTAAAACAATATCAGCAAGTAATGAATTGGATTATATATTCACAAAACCTTACAGAGTACCTAATTTAAAATCAATACAAGAGGTTTATACAGTTAAGGTTTTTATAGAAACTATTATTAACGATTCAGACCCTTTAAACGATACACTTTCGGTGTCGGCATGTGCTGTGTATAACGATGTTTCCATTCAAACACATGCATCATCTATTTGGTCGGTAGGGCAAAATATACCCAATCCTACATCAACCATTACCAGTATTCCGTTTTCCATACAACAAGAAGGGGATATTAGTTTCAAAATTCTAAGTATAAAGGGACAACTACTTTATAGTAAAGAATTACATAAACCGGCAGGGAACCATTCTATAGAAATAAATACCCGGGTTTTTACCGATGGTATTTATTATATTAGTTTAACATATAAGGGACAAATGATAATAAAGAAAATGATAGTACAACATTAATTTTTTAGAGAACCAAACAAGGTTGCTTCTTTGTTATATTTAAAAAATAAAGGAAAAACTGTAAATGGTTTATTTGTTTATTATACAATGTTTAAAAGAGTTTTAAAATATATTTAATATATAAAAGAAAATCATATTGTTTTTTTTTGTTTATTTGCACAAAATTAAACCGGAAATGATAAATTCTGATAATAAAATGATTTTTCAATCAATCTTAAACATATTGATTAAATATGTTAGTAAATATAGGTTTTTATTCTTATTTAATCTTTTGTTTGTAGGCATACTCTCATCAAATGCTCAATGGATTAGACAAGATGATACGAAGTATAAAGGACAGTTGACTTCCATTTTCTTTGTTCATCCCGATACAGCTTATTTAGTGGGTAACGATCCGGATTATGATATTGTTTTGAAAACAACCGATGGAGGAATTAGTTGGCAAAATGTTAGAAGAGGAATAGAAAAAGGGAAAATTACTTCCGTTTATTTTACAAGTTCCGATACCGGTTATATTGTTGGAACAGATGATAATACCTTTGATGGTTTAATTTTTCAAACAACTGACGGAGGTGAAAATTGGATTACACAATCCAGTGGAGTTAATTATGGATTGTTGTATGACGTTTTTTTTCTCAGTTCGGAAATAGGTTATATTACCGGAATAGACAAATATTCATACAAAAATGTTCCTTTTATATTAAAAACAACCAATGGAGGAAAGAAGTGGATAAGACACGAAGTCGGTATATCTTCAGGTTATTTATCTTCCATTTATTTTACAAGTATCGATACTGGCTATGCAGTAGGTGTTGATTACGCTTATAGTAATAAAATAGCAATCCTTAAAACAACAAATGGTGGGAGTAATTGGATTCAACAAAAGCCAAATTTATCAAAAGTAGGATTGTTACATTCTGTATTTTTTCTCAATAGTGATTTAGGTTTTGCTGTTGGGAGTAACGATTGGTATGAGTTGCTTATTTTAAAAACAAGTGATGGAGGAGAAAATTGGACTGAAAAAACTATCCCCATTATCGAGGGAGGAGAGTTAAACGCTGTTTTCTTTGTTAATCATAAGATTGGTTATGCAGTAGGAGCTTTAAATAATAGCAAAGGAGGTATTGTTTTTAAAACCAGCGACGGAGGGAATACGTGGAAACAACAAAAAACGGATATATTCGAAGGAGAATTAACCGCTGTTTATATGCTTGGACAAGATACAGGTTTTGCAGTAGGGAAAAGCGGCGATAGCGTTATGGTTTTAAAGACTACCAACGGTGGAGTGAAAATTAAAGAAGCATCGATTGTTGATTATAATATTAATGTATATCCTAATCCTTCACAAAACCATATAAATATTAATCCACAGGATGTAAAAATACAATCATTACAAGTAATGGATGTTTCAGGAAAATGTATAAAAAATATAATGATTGGTGATGAAAACCCAATTGTTGTTGATATTTCCGATTTAAAATCGGGGATTTATTTTGTCCATTTACGATGTGATAAAGAAATAATAAATCGAAAATTCATTAAATATTAAATAAATAATTACAAGCCATTATTTTTTGAATCAAAATCTGTTTTACAAAAATTCATTTATAAAACACTATTTCTTTTAAAATTAATAATAAATACTGGTCAGAGCCAATGCAATGGATTTTATATCAATATTAGGATCATCGAAGTAATGGTCAAGACCTACTTCCGAAACAACCAATCCCTTTTCGGTTAGTTCGTCAGCTAAAGGAGTTAATCCGTCGTTAGGTCCTAAAGGTACCATGTATTTATATCGAGTTTTAATCTTAGTCCTGATTTTTGTAGATAAAGGGATTCCTACATAATGAATTATTTTAATGTGATCGGGAAATTTCATTTCTTCAAAATTTTTACATCTTTCTTTATAACTCATGGCTTTAACCATATCGATATTTTCTCTTTTAGTCCAAAGAAAAAGTTTGGCTATACCTGTTTTCCCTGGTTTTAAAAAGTAATCGGCAATGGGAGATCCTTTTAAAATACCTCCAACACTAATCCAAGCTTTAATAGAAGAAGTTTCTTCGTTTGTAAGTTTATTGGATAAGACGATGGCGGTTTCTAATCCCCCCTTACTTGTACTGACTAAAATTATTTTTTTGTGTTTTTGACAGAGAACCTTTAAACGTTGAGTAATTATATCTGCATTGTTTTCAATAATACCCCATTGTGGAATATTAATCAATTCGTTTTCTATACCATAAGTGGTTAAAAGTTTACGTTGTCTTTTGAAATGAGCTCCTGTTGAAGGGATATCTTTATATGCCATTCCGGGAATAAAAACAATATAATGTTCTTTTAGTTTTTCTAATTCATCTATCTTTATATTGGAAGAGATTTGTTCAATGTAAAATGAATATAAATCTTGCGCTTTTTTGTTTTGGGGTAGATTATACAGCCTTTGAACAAAGTATAAAGAAGCTACATCCATTGAATATGTACGTGAAATTTCAGAAAGAGTCGGTGTGTTGAGGGGTTTGTCTTTGTATTTATCAAATAAACCAATTACCATGCTGTCGTTAGGACAACATAACATTTGTTTTGCCAATTCGGCATCAACCATCGATTCAAAAGGTTTGTTAAATAGCGATCCATTAACATAAAATGTAGATTTTGGTAGACGCCATGAAACCAAAAGAATAAAAAAAACAATAATGATTTCCACAGAGCCTAAAAGGGTGAAAAGTCTTTTCATTTTGCGTTTTCTATTAATTAAAAAAAATGAATATGCAAAAGTATATTTTTTTACCGTTCTTTGATGAAATAAAAAAAAAGATTCTTAATAAAGAGCAAATCTATATCTGAAACATAAGTTAAATTTAACAATAATGATTCAAATATTAAAATAAATTGGCTGTGTTCTAATATAGACATTGTAAATTAGAACATAGCCTTAAATTCATATCATTTATAATATTTTAATGGCAATTTAGCAATGAAAAATGTTATTATATTCGCCACAATTTCAATCTTTTACACTTGTACCAGAATACCCCTTGAAACAAGCTTGTCTGCGAAAAATGCTGCCTTGCTTGGAGTTCCAACCAAGCGTGGTTCACGCACCAACCAAGCGTGGTTCACGCACCAACCAAGGCAGTATTTTTTTGAACCTAACTTGGTTCAAGGGGGTCTCTTCA
>MWCE01000030.1 GCA_002069895.1 Bacteroidetes bacterium ADurb.Bin234
ACATTTGATCATTCCCAATGAAGCGGCCATGGTTTATCCCGTACAAAGCTCGGCAAAAGCTTATGCCGAATTACTCGGTTTTGAATCAAAAGCATGTTATCATATTGAATTACTCCTGGAAGAAGTCCTGACCAATATCATTAAATACGACTTCATGCCCGGACAAAAAGAAAACATCGACATAACTTTTGACAAAACCGTTTTAGGATTATCCATCACCATACATTCCAACAGCATCCCCCTGGATATTGATAAAATAAAATCCTTTTCAAGCATTGATAAAGAAAACATTTTAAAATACAATGCTTCGGGATTGGGCTCATTGCTGATCAACAAACTTGCCGACAACGTAATCTATATGAATAAAGGCAAAGAAGGTCAATTTATCCATATCGAAAAAAACATCACCGCCAAAGCCGTATCGGAAAATAAATTGATGGAAGACACTCAGACACTAAGGACTCCAAAAACCGATTTTGATTTCTATGTAAGACCATTAAAGCCGGAAGAAGCATTGTTTGTTTCTCAATTAGCTTATTATGCTTACCGTGTGAGTTATATCTACGATAAGATCTATTACCCCGAGATGGTAAAGAAACTAAATGAAGAAGGGGAAATGCTTAGCATCGTTGCCGTTAACAGCGAGAATGAAGAGATTATAGGTCATGTAGCAGCTATTAAACACGAAGTAAGTCGATTGCCTGAAATGGCCGTAGCTTTTGTAAATCCTGCCTACAGAGGAGGAGGCTGTTTACATAAAACATCCGAGTATTTAATTGATTTACTTAAAACAAAAAATTCAATAGGGGTTATAGTTCATGCCGTTACCACACATCCTTACAGTCAAAAGGCCGCCTATAAATTAAATTTAAGAGAAACAGCCTTATACATTTCCCGATCCACTCCTCTGTTAATGAATGAAATCAAAGAGGATAATCAAGCTCGGGAAAGTTTATTGCTGATGTTTTTACCGCTTCATCCCGAAGACACAAAACAAATATATGTTCCTGCACATCATGTCGATATGATAACGGCCATTTATAAGAATTCCGGTCAATCGGTTGAAATCATTGCGACTGAAAATAAACGTACTTCTTATAATGAAGAAGCTGAAATCGAAGTAACGAGCGATACTTACAAATGTGGATTTATCCTTGTTAAACAATATGGTTCTAATATTACGCCTCTTATTCTGAAAACATTGAAATCATTATGTGTTAACCGCATCGAAAGTATTTATGTTTATTTACCCCTTGAAAAGCCCGAGATTGGGGATTGTTGTCAAGCACTCGAAAAAGCAGGTTTTTTCTTTGGAGGCATTATGCAAACCGCCGAAGGTCAAGATTATTTAATGCTTCAATATCTTAACAATCAAATGTATAATTACGATACATTGGAAGTGTTTTCCGATTTTGCAAAAGAATTAGTTACTTATATCCGACACCATGACCCGAGTCAAGAATAAAAGTTTTGCTTTTTATCTTAGTGTATATATACTTAGTATAGTCATACTAATTTTTACTTTTTTCCTTATATATAATTATACCGTTTCACGTAAATTATTATTAAAAAATGTGGAAGAAAACGCCCGGCATTTGAGTAATGCAGCAGTAAATCAAATTGAAAGTTATTTTAAATGTATTGAAAAAACAGCTCAAAGTACGGCTTTGTTTATGGCAAAAACCGACACTTTACACTACTCTTCACATCAAATATTAAAAGACATCCTATCATCCAATCCTGAAATCTACGGTAATTGCTTGGCTTTCAAACCATATATTTCAAACGGCCAAACGATATACAACGCACCTTATTGTTACAAGAACGACAAGCAATTGTGTTATAAAAATCTGGCGGACAAATCCTACGATTATCTTTCGTGGGATTGGTACCGTATTCCTGCCGAGGAAAACCGCAAGATATGGAGTGAACCTTACTATGATGAAGGAGGAGGAAATGTTTTAATGACAACTTTTTCGGTCCCTATATATAAATCTTATGCCGACACCGGCAGTTTCATGGGTGTGTTAACGGCCGACGTATCACTTCAATGGTTAAACGAGCTGTTGTCGAATATTAAAATATATGATTCGGCCTATGCTTTTTTGATTTCGAGTTCCGGCAGGATTTTATCCCATCCGCAAGCAGACTTAATAATGAAAGAAAACATCTTAGACCTTGCAAAAGAAACCGATAATACCGAATTTCAAATCATATTACAACACATGATGCAAGGCAAAACAGGCTTCGAGAAGGTTCAAAAAGCATTCTCTGAAAAGAAAAGTTGGATTTATTATACTTCCCTTGCCAACAATACATGGTCACTGGGATTTGTCATACCCGAATCCGATCTTTATGCAGATCTTCAGCTATTAAACAAAGACTTATTTTATATTCTTATCTCAGGAATCATACTATTAATAGGCTTTATACTGCTGATTGCCAACAAACTTACCAAGCCCGTTCGTAAATTAGCCGCCATGATGCATAAAGACAGTGAGGTTTTTATAAGTATGCCTATCCCCGAAATTAAAGAAAGTACCGAAATTGTCATGCTTAACGATTCGTTTCGTTACTTACAAAAGGAGTTAAACAGATACATCGCCCATCTAAAAGATGTTACCATTGCCAAAGAGCGTATAGAAAGCGAATTACAAATAGCAAGCAAACTACAACTTAGCATGTTACCCGACGCAAACAAAGCGGATGTATATAAAAACAGAATCAAAATAACTTCTTATATGCAAGCGGCAAAAGAAGTAGGAGGCGATTTTTATGATTATTTCTTTATCGACCCGTCGCATTTGTTTTTTGCCATAGGCGATGTGTCGGGCAAAGGAATGGGAGCAGCTCTTTTTATGAGTTCAACCATTACTCTTTTAAGAGCTTATGCCAAAATTGAAGGCAACGACTTATGCCGCATTCTCCAATTAACTTCCGATTATTTACAGCAGAATAATCCTGAAAAATATTTCGTCACTTTGTTTACGGGAATTTTGTCATTAGAAACCAAAGAATTAACATATCTAAACGCCGGTCATAATTATCCGGTTATACTAACTGAAAATGCCGAGATTATTTTAATTAATCATACACATATGCTTCCATTAGGAATTATCAAACCCACTCGAATTTCGCCTTCACATATAACACTACATGCCAACGACGCACTCTTTTTATATACCGACGGCGTTACGGAAGCCATGAATGAAAAACAAGCATTATTTGGCACTCAATCCCTACTTGCCTTGCTTAAAAATTATGCCCATACCGATAAAGGAAAACTCATTCCTGACGTTTGTAAAGCATTGGAAACATTCACCGCCACAGCACCTCAACAAGATGATATGACCATGCTATGTTTACAACTAAATAACAGTGAATCTAATCAATACCTTCATCTATCCTTTACCGACATACAAAACATTTCCATACTGACCGACATACAACATCAAATCGAAAACTTTCTAACACAAAAAGAGGTGCCTGCAAAAAGCATGCATCGCTTAATGCTTGTATTAGAAGAATTAATCACCAATGCGTTTAAATACGGCTTTTCAAACATTGCAAACAAAACCATAGAAATAAATATTCATGTTGACTCAACACATATTGAAGTTGAATATAAAGATAACAGTCGTGCATTTAATACTAATTCGGCTATTGCCAAATCCTCGTCCACAAGCCCTGAATTAAATACTATGGGTAAAAGAGGATTTTATATCATTGACAAAATGACTGATACATTTACTTATAAACGAGAAAACAATAAAAATATAAGCAGTTTTAAAATAATTAAAAATCTATAAAATAATGAACATAGCCTTTTCCATTATCCGTTCGGAGAATCCGATAATAATAAGCATTGATGGACGATTAGATGCCATCAATGCCGATAGTTTTGAAACAGCCATCCATGATTATTTATCACAAAAAACCGATAATCTGGTTTTTGATTTGGAAAAACTAGCCTATATCAGTAGTGCCGGCATCCGGGTATTTTTATTATTAATAAATAAATTAGAAGCTTCGAAGAAAAAAATCGGGATTATCAATCCTGATGAAATGGTTAAAGAGATAATTGAAATAAGTGGATTAAAGGATTATATGCCGGTTTTTGCTAACATGGAAGAAGCCATAGTTTCGTTTAAATCAATTTAATATAAGCTTCTATTTTAGAACAAATATCCTATTTTAACATAAAAATTTGTTAAACTTGCCCCGTCTTGTTTATCGAAAGGGAATGCCCAATCGACCGAAAGAATGAAATTTTCGTTCATAGCTATTTTTAATCCCATCCCTGCCGATACATGCGGCCGATATAAGTCAGAGGTTTTAAACTTAAAATAATCATCAATATTATCTTCGGGATCTTTTACCGCCATGATTTCTTTTTTATCCCATTGATAGGCTTGTGTGATAATTCCGATATCTACAAACGGATTAAATCCCAGATAGAAATGTTGTTTTCCTATATCAAATTTCCACACTTTCAAACGCAATTCAATATTTGAAAAAGCAAAGCCTTTGGCCAATATTCTGTTCCTTAGTATACCCCTTAAAGAATTGCCGCCTCCCAATCCTTCATATAATACCCGTTGTATGTATAAAGTATTCATATAATTATTCACATAAAACGGACTTTCTCCGGCAAGCAACAACTGAGTACCTACACGATAAGCTAAAGCAATATAATCTTTATAGATAGGAACATAATGGCGGAAATTAAGATTTAATTTTAAATTATTATATTCTTTTTGATCTTGAAAGGCTGCGGTATAAGTTAAAAAAATATCGGCATAAATTCCCTTCGAAGGATTGGCTTCTTTGTTACGGCTGTCGTAAGTGATACCTCCCCTGAGATAAGGATGCAAACCACCATTTTTCTCATCTTTTTTAATAATGCCACAGTCGATGTATTTTTCATACAGTCCTTGCACGGTATCGGGTAACATTTTTTCCGGCTTCTTCCCTTTATTCAGCATGTCGATATTAACTTCGTTTATATTATAATGAAGAATTCCTATGCCGGCATTCCATTTTAATTTTTTATAAATAGTTCCTTGCATATCGGCAGCGAAACGAAAAAGGTCGCGTTTATATTTATAAAAAGCCCTTGATTTATATCCTTCGTCAACGGTATATTTCTTTGAATTTCGCCATGTATCATTATAAACGGATTGATAACCGTTATAACCGAAGAAATCGCACATGGCATCGGGCAGAAAAGAAGCATCGACGGTAAGGCGGTGTTTTGGTATCAAATGTTTAGAATCATAAAAAAAACGAAACAAACCGTAATTCTTTGTTGTATAAGCTGCCTCAATATAAAAAGAATGCAGGTATTCCGGATAGGTTGAACCGTCGCCATAGTAGTAAACATTTGCCAATGCCCCTAATTGAAACCCCAAATCGGCATCGTAAGCAATACTGGGTAAAGCACCGAAAGTCCATCCCGTTTTGATTTTCTTTTTCTCCTCTTTCTTTACCAAAGTATCTGTTTGTGCATATGAAAAATAAACAAACATTAAAAGACAAAAAAGGATGATTGATTTAAGATTACTTTTCATATATGCTTCTTGTTTTATATGTATTAGAAATTATTTCTTTTCATCGATAGAAATCAAACGATATTTCTTTGTTCCCATTCCTAAGGATTCGGCATAATTAATTTGGTGCTTTCCGCTCACGGAGTTCACTTTCATAAAAGCATCATCGCAAGCATGCGCTTGGTCAACCAGATCATGAGCAGCAGCTTCGATAGCCACTATATCGGTAGAAGCTAAAATGCCGATATCGGCAATAAAAGGTTTTTCCGGTTTACTGCTACAATCACAACTGGGAGATACATTAATAATAATATTGAAGTAGACCGAGTTTTTATATTCCGTTGTTGTTTTAGCATATTCTACTAATCGTTCGAGGAAAAGTAGTTTACTTTGCTTATATTCGGAATTAACAATAGCACCGGCTGGACAAACGCTAACACACTTACCGCAAGCTATGCATTTGTTGCGGTCGATCATCACCGGATTAAGGGTTATGGCATTTGCCGGACATTGTGGAACACAAGCAGCGCATTTAATACATTTTTCATTATTGGTAGCGGGATAATCATTAAAATGCATGGCTTCTTTCCCTTCGGGTGTTGCCATTCCCATGGAAGCATTCTTTATACATCCGCCGAAACCGGCACTACCATGTCCTTTAAAATGACTGAAATAAATAATAGTTTCGTAATTATCAATATTCTTTCCGATTCTTGCCTTTTTAAAATTCTTTCCACCTACAACATCCAATTCCAATGTGCCGGCATCATCTAATATGTCGATGGGAGCAAAAGTAAATCCATGATCTTTGGCTAATTGAATATGTGTATCGGTATTCCGACGTTTGCCGGTATAGGCAACATTGGTCTCAATTAAAGTAGCGTTTAACGATTTGCATAGTTTTTCAACCATGGATGCAGGAACAAAATAGGCATTTCCTTCTTCGCCGAAATGCACTTTAATCCCTACTTTTCCTTTTACATTATCCTGAACATAAGAAAACAACTTCATGACAGCATCCGGAGAAATATCGCGTGTAAAATACACATTAGCACTATCGGTTTGTGCATAAACATAAATTGTTATGCAGAAAAAAACAGTAAAGGAGAAAAAGATTTTTTTTATCATATAAATAATTTAAATAAAGTATATAAAAGAACCCCTAAATAAGTACCTACGGCATAACCCACCAAACCAATAACTATACCACTAATCAACACTTTTTTATTTTTCATGGCACCGACTATCGGAGGAATAAAAGGTGGAGAGCAAAGCAATCCTACATGGGCAACGGTGAATAAATCGCCGGGCACCTTGGTGATGCGTGAAAAAATGATATGTATAATAACAGAAACAAACATAACATAAAGAACAAACAATCCGATATTAACCGCCGACATATTGATACTGTAAATATCAAATTGCGAAGCTACAACCACACTAAACATTAAAATAAAAAACATACCCAACTCAAATGTTTTCGGTAATTGACGTATTTTCTTAAAAAAAGAGGCAGCGATGGCCAATGTGGTAATCGTTAAAATAATAACCAATTCATTCAATTTGCCAAGCATAAGTATGGATAAACCCGCTCCGAAACCTAAAAAAACGATGGAAACCAATAATCCCAACATCATACGTGGAAATACTTTTTGATTGGTCATTCCTCCGTAGTTTTCAATGCCGTTGGTTTCTATTTCGCTTAATTCGGTGTTTTCAAGTGTAGTTGATTTGTCTTCAAAGGGAAGCAGTTTTCTAAAAAACCTATATCCGCCTGCTACAAGGAACATGATTAAAGGAAAGGTTACCAACATCTCGAAAGTATAAGTCAGCGCTATGGTTGTAGGATTAACATTCAAGGCTGCACCTAAGGCATAAAAATTCATGGTTCCTCCCGTATATATAGAAGTCATCATGGCCGCTATTTTATCTAGTTCATTGATACCTGCATTTCTAAAAATAAAAAAAGCAGATACAACTGCAACAATGATTGAAATGATGCCTCCGATTAAGGCCGCAATGGTTTTGGGTAAAGACTTAGTCCATAACTTAAAATCACAATTAAACAACATCAAGGGAATGGCAATAGGAACCGTTAGGTTCTGAATCCACGATTGGATAGATTTCATCGATTCCGCTTCAACGGCCTCTCCTACAGGAATCAACCCAAACAAAGCCAGAACAATACCTATTGCATAAGCAATGATAACGGTACCAACTTGCCTGGCAATCTTATAACGTTTAAATAAAAAGATAATGAATAATGGGGTTAGAACATAAATTAAACAAATAACTCCTACTGGCATAAACTAGTTCTTTAAATTTATAATCAATATTTTAGGATTAAATACTGATAGGTTAATTATTCACGCAAAAGTACTAAATAATTCCTAATTAAAAATATTTATTGTATATAATACTTTCCTTGCCAAGTGTTTTGATTTTCCATTTGTTTTTCAATCATGCACAATAGCTGATCGTTCCTAATTAAATCCCAATTATTTATATATAAATATCGGGGAGGTACTTCCCCTGCAAAACGTTCTATGATAAAATGCGGATTTAAACGCTCGGCAAATGCAATAACAAAATCAACATATTCGTGTAATTCAAATGAATGAAATGTTTCGGGATGGGACTTAAATTGTATAGCCATAACCGTATTTTTTATTATTTGCAGTTGATGAAACTTAATGGTATGTAAAGGTAGCCCGGAAATGATTTTTGTCCAACTCAACCACTCCTCTTTTGTTTCGCCAGGCAGGCCGAAAATAAAATGAGCTCCGGTATGAATGCCCATTTTTCTTGTCATTTCCAAAGCTTTAACCGAAGTTTCAAAATCATGTCCACGATTGATGGCTTGCAATGTGTTATTATTACAACTTTCAATACCATATTCAATGATAACATATTTCGATTCGGCTAAACGGGCAAAATAACTTAACTTTTCTTCATCCACGCAATCGGGACGTGTTCCGATAACGATACCGATTATTTTATCATTTTCCAACGCTTGATTATATATACGTTTTAAATTTTTCAAATCAGCATAGGTATTGGAATAAGCTTGAAAATAGGCTAAATATTTATTTGCTCTTCGATATCTGTTTTGATGAAATTCAATACCTTCTTCAATTTGTTGAGTAATACTTTTGTCGGGATGACAATAAGAAGGATTGAAAGCGGCATTATCACAATAACTGCAACCGCCAACACTTATCAATCCATCGCGGTTTGGGCAAGTAAAACCGGCATTGATGGTTACTTTCTGCACACGTTGTCCGAATAAAGCTTTAAGATATTCGGTATATGCATTATATCTACGTTGATGGTTCCATGGATACATCATAACCGAATTTTATCTGTTTTGTAGATGTAAACAGATTCTTTCAGGTTTAATCTGTTTTACGTTATCCGAAAACTTATGTTGTTGCTGAATGTATTGGATAATTTGCTGTTTTTGAAAACAAATATTATTATATTTCTTTTGATAAGACGAAGCCATTTCTTGATAATCAATCACAATCTTTTTCGATGACATTTCAAGCGGTAATAACGATAAACCTTTGTCTTCGAATGTAACCACCATAACAGTATCTGAAAGCGAAGTCAGCAATTTATCTTCGGGCAAATTAGTTAAAACAATCCTCAAACGATAAGATGCGGTATAATTAATGGATAACTTAACCGCGAACAAAGCAAACAAAGCCAATATCCAACACGTTAACAATACGGCATAGTTTTTTTGTCCGGATGATTTTTTAGCCATAAACGGAAGTAATTATTTGGCAGGTGTTGTACCTACATCCCCTACGTTTTGGGCAATAGCACTTTTTTCGATTTTTAATTTGCCGGCACCTTCCACTTCAATAATGGCTGTACTACCATCGATTTCAAGAATCTTTCCGTGAATACCTCCGATGGTAACAATTCTATCGCCTTTTTTTAAATTTTCTCTGAATCTTTGGGCTTCTTTATTCTTTTTGGATTGTGGACGAATCATAAAAAAATAAAAAACCACTATTATTAAAGCTAAAAATACAAGCGTTTGTACCATATTACTTTTCCCACCACTTTCTGCTGTTTGTTGTGCAAATAAAACAATGTTTAATAAATTCATATATAAATTATTATAGTTAAAAATTTAAGGTAATTCAACATTTGCGGTAAACCATAATTTTGTTTCCGCAGGATACGTATTGGCTTGAACAGCTACATGTTTACGCACCAATCCTTTCTTATTGTCAGTATTTAAACTGATGGTAATAAAACCGCTTTCACCAGGTTTAACAGGCGTTTTAGTAAACTGTGCCACCGTACAACCGCAACTCGGAACAACGGTTGAAATGATTAAGTTAGCTTTACCTGCATTTTTAAATTTATACGTAAAACTTACTTTTTCGCCTTGTTTTAAAGTTCCGAAATCATGTTCCGTTCGTTCAAATTCAAATTTCGGCATGTCTTCCTGTTGTTTCTTATTATCGGCACTCACCGGAATATGAATTAAATCCGTTGATACCTCCCCTTCTTTTTGTCGTGAACAACTTATTAAGACGGAGAATAACAATAAAATAAAAATAAACAGAAATGTTAATCGATATGCTTTCATCGTAATTTTTTCAACTGCAAAGGTAAAAGTTTTTTAGGTATAAAAAGCAACATTTACGCAAATTTTTAAAAACAAAAAAAAGAGTTATAACTGGTCAACCAATTTTAGGCATTAACATTCCACCCCACCCCTATTTTTTTACCCCCAAAAACCTCTCGCTACTTCAAATTTTCTCCTTTTTCTCGGTAATTTTTTATGCAGAAAAAGGGTAAAAAAAAGGTGTTTTTTGGGAGAAAAATGAGGCTTTTTGGAAGGGAAAAAGACAAAAAATGTGATTTTGCTATATTATTGATTTCGTGTTACTTATCATAGACCTTGGAAGGGTCATTTTGAGATCCCAATCTCAGAGCAACGAGATCCCAATCTCGTGACGACGAGATCCCAATCTCGTGACGACGAGATCCCAATCTCGTGACGACGAGAATGGGGTCTCAAAAATAGGAAGTAAAAACACCCTCTTTTTAAGCATAAAAAAACGTTGTTTTGTGTCCACTTTTTTTAGGACGCTTCATCAATGCGTTGACTCACTTTTCACTTTTAACTCTTTTATTAACCGCAGAGAACGCAGAGGTTCTAATATCAAGCAACTTCTTTGATAGATTAAGTCAGGGGGTGATTGGGATTCACCCCCTGACTATTTTTCGGCACGAAAAAAAATAATTCATAATTTACAATCAGCGTGTTTGCAATAAATACAAACCAATACCACAATGCAAACAATCTTTTGTATTACAGTATTTCTTTTTTAATTGAATCAAGGCTTGAGAATGAAAGGCGTTGGTAAAATCATTTCTTATAACTGTGAATTCCTTTGTGATTTTATGATGCTCAATCGGCAAATCTTCATAAAAAGCAATGGCTTTGTCTTTTAAAGATTGATTGTTTTTAATTTTCCCTATTTGATACATATAAGGCAAGACAGCATTAATAATTAATGTATTAATAGCTGATTCACCTAATCCTTTTTGTTTTTTAACAGAGACGGTATCAAACATATAATGTGTTTCCCAATATGGACTAACTTCCACTTGAAACCATTGTTGAATTTGTTTAACTGAATCGGCTTCCATTATTTTTGATAATAAGAAAGACGACCTGTGTATTAAAGCGGCCAATTGAGCAAGTCTCAGGGTTGGAAATCCGGAAGGAAAAGTTTTTGCAAATTTCCACATTTCTTTTCTACAGACCTGTTTTAAAGCAAATTTGTTTTTTAAGAAAGCATATTCCTTTTGCAGTTTTTTAGGGTATTGGTCTTGAAATTCATATTCTAACAATGCTGCCTGACCGAACAGCATAGCTTCTAATTGCCCTAAATTGTTTTTATGTTTTGCCAAACAAGCAAGTGGTGTAGATTTTGCCAACAAACGAAAAGGCAAATTATTAATATTAAATCCGAAATAGTAAGCCAAAAAAACATAAAAAGCCTCTTCCATATTTTGATTACATGAAGCTAAGAGATGATTAACGGCATCGGCTTTTTCTTCCAAGCGATCAATCAATAAACGGTCCATCCATGCAAATAAACGAAAAGAGTCGATATCGGCCAATTGATTACGACATGGAATGGATAATTTCGATTGCATAAACGATTGATACACTTCCATGATTCTTGTTGGTATCAAGGATTTGAGTTCAAGGGTTGGAATTTTGGTGTTATTTGAGAGGAAAACATCTTTGTCGTGTTCAAAAACTACATGCAGAATCACGTTATTATACTCATCATTCTGTTGATGATGATGTTTATTCCAATCGGAAGATTTGATATGTATTTCAACGCAACCCACCCACATAATGTCATTCCATTGAATCTTGACATCGGAGAAATCGGGACCGCTGTTAGGATTGGGAACTCCTACTGACAAAATCTGAATTTTTTCCCCGTTGGTTGTAAAGCATTCATTGATATTGAATAGCTTATGATTCCATATATAATGTAATAATTTTTCATCCATAATAAATATAATAAAAAAGGCTACCTTATTTGGCAGCCTTTTATTTTCATAACCAAGCTTTTTAGTTAGCCGGAGCTGCTTCTTCTACTGGAGCTGCTTCTTCAGCTGTTGCTTCAACTGCTGGAGCTGCTTCTTCTACTGGAGCTGCTTCTTCTACTGCTGCTTCTGCTTCAACTGCGGGTTCTTCTGCTGGTTTTTGTTGGCAGGATACAAATACCATTCCTGCTACAACTAATAATGCCATTAATTTTTTCATACTAGTATAAAATTAAATTGTTAAAAAATTTTATTTATGTGATGCAAAAATATTACTTTATTCTATATTAACAATTAAAAATCAAAAAAAATCAAAAAAATAATTTTTCTCCATTATGCTATTATTTATCTGACTGTTACATTAAACGCTTGAAGCCTAATCTATATTTATCATTCTTAAGTGAATGAAAAACGAACTTAAAAATGGAAGAAATAAAACGAAATTTTTGCACAAATTACTTTAATAATGACTTAATTTCATTTAATTTCATCAAGGCTTCAACGGGAGTGAGGGTATCGATATTTATATTTAAAATATCTTCTTTAATTTGGATGAGTAAAGGATCATCTAAGGTGATAAAACTTAATTGAAGGGATTCCTCTTTTTTGGATTTTGAAAGCTTTCTATTTAAGTCTTCATGTTCAGAGGATTCCAATTTACTTAATATTTCATTTGCGCGCTTCAATACTTCGGGAGGCATACCGGCCATTCGAGCCACATGAATACCAAAACTGTGTTCGGTCCCGCCATGTGCTAATTTGCGAAGAAAGATCACTTTGTTGCTGATTTCTTTTACGGTAACATGGAAGTTTTTGATTCGTTCCAAACTTTGTGCCATTTGGTTAAGTTCGTGGTAATGAGTTGCAAAAAGCACTTTGGCTCGATAAAGCGGATGTTGATGCAAAAATTCGGCTATCGACCAAGCAATGGATATACCATCATAGGTGCTTGTTCCCCTTCCGATTTCGTCTAATAAAATCAAGCTTCTGTTCGATATATTATTTAAAATACTCGCTGTTTCGTTCATTTCGATCATAAAGGTCGATTCGCCCGATGAAATATTGTCGGAAGCTCCCACCCTGGTAAAAATTTTATCTACTATTCCTAAAGTCGCCTCTTCGGCAGGGATAAATGAACCTATCTGCGCCATTAGAACTATCAGTGCTGTTTGTCGCAACAAAGCCGATTTTCCCGACATATTGGGTCCTGTGATAATGATTATTTGTTGTTTCTCATTATCCAAATACATATCGTTGGCAATATATTTTTCACCAACAGGCAATTGTGTTTCGATAACAGGATGACGGCCGTTTTTTATATCAATCGAAAAGGATTCATTAATATTAGGTTTAACATAATTATTCTCTATAGCAACTTTTGAAAAAGAAAGTAATACATCCAAACGGGCTATTAACTGCGCATTTAATTGTATAGGCTTGATATAATCAAGCATGCTTATTATTAAATTGTTAAAGATTTTTTGCTCCAAAGCAAGTATTTTGTCCTCTGCTCCTAATATTTTTGATTCATATTCTTTTAACTCCTCGGTAATATAACGTTCGGCATTTGTCAGGGTTTGTTTTCTAATCCAAGGTTCGGGTACTTTATCTTTGTGCGTATTGGTTACTTCCAAATAATAACCGAAAACGTTATTATATCCGATTTTTAAAGAGGAAATGCCTGTTTTCAATGTTTCCTCCTTTTGAATTTTTAATAAATAATCTTTACCCGAAAATGCAATGCTTCGCAATTCATCCAAAGTATCGTCAACCCCTTCTTTGATAACACCACCTTTATTAATTAAAGCGGGAGCATCGGGATTAAGCATTTTTTCTATTAAATTTCGAACACTGACACAGGGATTGATTTGTTCACATATTTTATGAAGACAAGGATGATTTGCTTTTTCGCCTATATTTTTAATATGTTCAACCGCCAATAAAGATTTTTGGATTTGAACCACTTCGCGTGGCGACACACGGGAAACGGCAACTTTTGAAATCAAACGTTCCAAATCTCCTATTAACCTGATTTGGGATGCAAGATGAGAGGATAACTCGTCATGTTTTATAAATAAATCTACTATTTCATGCCTTTCTTGTATTAATATTTTATCCCTTAATGGCAACAACATCCATTTTCTCAACAAGCGCGAACCCATAGGAGATAAAGTTTGATCCAAAACATGAAGCAAAGTAACCGCATTTTCATGCGACGAATCCAACAATTCGAGGTTACGTATGGTGAATTGGTCCAACCAAACATAATGATCTTCTTCAATGCGTGTGAGTTTTGTAATATGACTTACATTATTATGTTGTGTTTCGAATAAATAATGTAAAGCCGCACCGGCAGCAATCAAAGCATGATTTAAGTTTTCAACACCGAAGCCTTTAAAAGACTGTATTTGAAAATGCTTTAATAATATATCATGCGAAAAATCGAGGGTAAAAACCCAATCATCGAATGTAGAACAAAAAAAATGATCCCCATACAATTGCTTAAAAACCTGACTCTTACTTTTTTCAACAATAACTTCGGAAGGTTTAAAGCTTTGCAACAATTTATCGATATAATCATTATCCCCTTGTGCAACATAAAATTCGCCGGTCGAAATATCCAAAAAAGCAACCCCTGCTGTTTGTTGTTCTAAATGAACACCTGCCAAAAAATTATTCTGACGAGTTTCTAAGATTCTATCATTATAAGAAACCCCCGGTGTTACCAATTCGGTAATACCTCTTTTAACGATTGTTTTTGCCAACTTTGGGTCTTCCAACTGATCGCAAATAGCTACACGTAAACCTGCTCTTACCAATTTAGGTAAATAAGTATCCAAGGCATGATGCGGGAAACCGGCCAATTCGATATGCGATGCTGAGCCGTTGGCACGACGGGTTAATACGATATCCAATATCTTTGAAGTTCGAATAGCATCCTCGCCGAAGGTCTCATAAAAATCACCCACTCGAAACAATAACAAAGCATCCGGATATTGGGCTTTAAATGTATTATATTGTTTCATTAAAGGAGTTTCCGACCCCGAATTTTTGATCGCTTTCGTTTTCAATTAGTAAATTAAAATGTTGACTGTTTATTTTTTGATGCAAAAATAACATTTTATTCGGTATTTAGTCCATATTGCTAAAATAAAAAATCAAAAAAATAACTTCACATTTCATTTAATATAAAAAAAAGAATTATCTTTGCACACTTTTATATCATATGCCTGGATGGCATAAAAATTGATTAAAATAATTAATTAAATAAAAATAAAGATGAAACGTTTAACATTATTAATTTTAAGCATTGTTTTTGCTCTAAATGTAAATGCTCAAATAGGCATAACAACTCAACCCGAAAAAATTGAAACACTAAAAAGTTCAGAAAAAGAACTTCCTGTTACTTATGATCTTCCATCCAAAAAAGCTTATGAAAAGTTAGGATGGGTACACTCAACAGAATACTTAAATAAACTAACAGACATCAATAATTTTGATAACAGTTACGTTAACATTGTCGCTGACTCATGTTTAATGATATATGTTGATGATAAACCGGGACAATCAACAGGGCTTATTGGTTTTGGGATGACTTTTGATCCCTATTCCAAATCTTTTGATCAATATTTTCAAGACGGTTTACTTCCCTCTCCTCCTCAATACACACATCCTTATCGTTTAGATTCTATTATTATTAGAGCAGCTTATCATGCTCCTCTAGGATATAATAGTGCTTCACCTGACACATTACGCGCTCATGTGTTTTATTTAGATATATACAAACAATTAGGCTATAGAACAGATTACTATACAGTCTACTATTTAACGGATCAAAACAGAGACACCATGTATCTTGCCCCCTGCGTTAGAGTTACAGGCTTCGATAAATCCAAAGGAGGTAAAATAGTTCCGTTTGTTAATAATAAAACTTTTGATTATATTCTAACGGAAAAAGACACTTCCTACACTTGGGATTCTGCAGGAACCAAATGGTTTAGATCTACCATAATTCAATTCCCTTTGAATATGGACGGAATTACACAAGATGGATTTGAAGTTCCTTATGGAGCTGTTTTAGGTGTTATGTTTCATTTTGTACCCGGCTTTGATTATGAATTGGGTGATACTTTATATCATGGATTAACTGACCCTCTTGATGAAACCAAATTTGCTGACGGATACCCCATAAGAGTAAAAAACAGTTTTAGCTTGAATTATTTTTACAAAGAAAATTCTACCGCCAAAGTCTTTGCCGACCCATTTGGATATAACAATGCTATTGTTGCATATAGAGACTTATTGTATCAGTTAGACAAAGATGATTATGGAAATCCTACTTTTCGTGATTCGTGTTATTCTACTCCTTATGGAATATTACCTTATATTTTCTTTAATATAAGTGCGGACGAAGAACAAGGTGGTAACGATTTCCCGAATGCTATCATTGAAACAAATGATTTGATTTCTAACATCTACCCCAATCCTGCCAATGACAAAGTTTCTATCAATCTTAAAAATAACGGTAACGCTACCATTCAACTATTTAATATCTTAGGACAAGAAGTTAAAACCGTTTATACCACCGAAAATAAAGTTGAAGTTAATGTTTCCGACTTAAATTCAGGAATTTATTTTATCCGTGTTGATCAAAACAATAAAACATTTACTGCTAAAATAATGAAGCAATAATGTTTTTACATGATATTTTAAAAAAAGGCTGCCTGAAAAGACAGCCTTTTTTGTTATATAATATACCCAAATATAAAAAGTTTCTTCGCTTCGTATAGTAATTTCATACAATAAATTCAACAAAAAAGTGTTGTAATCTTGTTAATATTAAAATATCGTAATGAACAACGCATATCATTCTCCGGGACGCTTTTCAATACTCCCTCCGGTTGTTAAGAATTTGCTAATCATCAACACCCTGTGTTTTTTAGCTACCATCGTACTAAAAAACACTTTCTCCATCGATTTATATAAAATATTAGGATTGCATTATTTCCAATCCGATGTTTTTTCGCCTTATCAGTTCATTACCTATATGTTTATGCATGGCAGCTTCGAACACCTGTTTTTTAATATGTTTGCCTTATGGATGTTCGGCTCGACCATCGAAAATGTGTGGGGAAGCAAACGTTTTATTATTTACTATTTAATAACCGGTATCGGTGCCGCCATGACCCACTATTTGATTATTCATCTGCAACTATCATCCGATATAGGTTTAATAGAAGCTGCCATTCAATCACCCGATCTTACCACTTTAAATGAACTAATTAAAAACCATCAATTCCATTTGAATCAATATTCCGGCGACATCTGGAATCAGTTTATCTTATTTCAAGAAAATGTACATGTATTACAATTTTCCCCTTCCAACGTTGAAGCTATCGAACAAATTAATTTTTTCTTAAACAACTATTTAAACTATTATGTCAGCCTACCAAACGTAGTCGGAGCCTCGGGTTCCATTTACGGCTTGTTACTTGCTTTCGGCATGTTATTCCCCAACGCCATGATCTATATTTATTTTCTATTCCCGATGAAAGCCAAATGGTTTGTAATCATTTTCGGCCTTGTTGAATTGGCATCGGGAATATTCGGCAGCGGTGATGGCATTGCCCATTTTGCCCATTTGGGTGGTATGATTTTCGGATTATTATTAATCCTGTTATGGAGAAAAAAATCTAACTCACCTTACCAACAATAAATCATGAGAAACTTTCAACAAGGATTTAATAATCCAACTATGAATTTAGGGTTTAAACTGAAACGTTTTCTGCAAAACCCCTCTTCTTTAAACCGGCTTATCATTATTAATATAGGTGTTTATATCGGTATACTATTGATTAAAATACTATTCAATTCTATCGGTTTTCTTTTCCTAAAAGACAGCCATTTCAGTTTTCAGGCTTTTGTTTCAACTTGGCTCTGCGTACCCGCCGACATCCCTACATTAATATATAAGCCCTGGACCCTCCTGACAAGCATATTCCTTCATATGGATTTCTTCCATATTTTATTCAATATGATAATGCTATGGTTTAGCGGTAGTATCTTCCTTTATTATTTCAAAACCAAATCTTTATACACGGTTTATATCATCGGAGGAATAATCGGTAATCTTTTGTTTATCTTATCCTATAATTATTTCCCTGTTTTCGAAGCCGTAACAAGTCATGCTGTTGCCTTGGGTGCTTCCGGAGGTGTGTTAGCCGTTTTAATAGCAGCTGCAACAAAAGCACCTAATCAACAAATCAATCTGCTGTTTTTTGGCAATATGTCCTTAAAATGGATTGCTATTGTTTTTGTGATAATGGATATAGTGAGTATACCACGCGGAAATTCAGGAGGTCATTTCGCCCACCTCGGCGGTGCGCTGTTCGGTTTCCTTTTTGCGTATTTCCCTAAATTATCCTTATGGCATAACCCTGTTTTCTCTTTTCATAAACCAAAAATAAAATATACTCACCAACGACCTAAAACCGACGAACAATATAACCGCGAACGTGCCGAACAAAGAAAAAGAGTAGACGAAATTCTCGATAAGATTTCAAAATCGGGATACCAACACCTCACTAAAGAAGAAAAAGATTTTCTGTTTAATGCCGGACAAAAGAAAAATCTATGACATGAAAAAACATTCATTTTCTCTTTTAAACATCGTTTTTTATCTTATTAACCTGATCGCTTGCATACTTTTATTATTATCCTATCTTGCCAATTTCATATCACCCGACAGCTTTACCTTTTTGGCTTATTGCGGCATTATCTACCCTTACTTACTTTCGGCAAATGTGTTTTTTGTCCTTTATTGGGCTTTACAACGCAAACGTTATGTGTTTTATTCACTCATTTCCATTTTAATAGGATTTACTTTTATCCCTCGTTTATACCCCTTCAACAACAAACAAGAACTAACAAACGATACGGCTTTATTTAAAGTTTTATCTTATAATGTACATGTATTCGGTATGTATGAACCCGATAATCATAACAAAGACAGTATCTTCGATTACATCGCCATGCAACAACCCGACATTATTTGTCTGCAAGAGTATTTTCAGGACCATAAAAACCATTTACACGACAAAGTGATGCAAAACATACTGCAAACCAAACATCAATACCTCGAAATTGACGGCATAAATCAAAAAATAGGATTGGCTGTCTTTTCAAAATATCCCATCATCAACCAAGGCATCCTGGCCTTTACCGATTCTTCCAACAACAAAGCAGTATTTACGGATTTATGCCTGAAAAACGACACTATAAGAATATATAACATTCATTTTCAATCTATCTATTTCGATAAAGAGGATTATTTGTTTACATCTAAATTTACGAAAACCGACCTCGACCTGAAAAGTGAAGAAATGCAAACAGGCTCAAAACGGATACTTAAAAAGCTTAAAAAAGGTTATATATACCGCAGTGAGCAAGTGAAACATATCGTTAACCACATCAAATCTTCTCCCTATCCGGTGGTGGTTTGCGGCGACTTCAACGATATTCCCTGGTCCTACACCTATCATCAAATACATAAATTATTATCCGATGCTTTTGTGAGTAGTGGTAAAGGTTTCGGGAACACTTTATTTATCAACAACAAATTCCCCTTCCGAATTGATTATATCTTTTACGATAAAACATTTTTCAACACATCGGGATTCACTGTCGATAAAACCGCTTTTTCCGACCATCGACCTGTTTACACCTATTTTTCAATCAAAGATAAGAATCAAGAATGATTTAATCTTGCCATAACATATCGACAGATTGGAATATGTCGAAGCGTAAATGACGGGCTCTATCCAGTTTTTCATAACACTTTTTACCATATTTATATAACCTTATTTTTTTCATAAAATAAAAGAAATGCTTCCGATAATATAAGGCAAACCGGGCAAATAAAGGAAGTGTAACCAAATATATAAAAGCTATGATAAGGGATTTGCTAATAACTAAACACAAGATAAAATATATGATATATAACAAAGGAATCAAAATAAGCGCATTCAAACCTACAAACACCGAAGGATGCAATAGTCTGTCTTTTATCTTCCTTGTGAGAAGTTTCGGTATATTATAAGGAATCACATGATGCAAGAATCCATAAACAAATAAAGGAAATGTGAGTATAAATGCAAACACAGGAGAAATAAGTTGTGTAAAAGAAACTCTCCTTTCAACCATATCATCAGTTATTTTCAATTCATTCAATTCCTTTTGATATTTCAAAGCCTTGGCATATAATTCTTTTAATTGAGCCGGATTTTGTGCGTAAACTTGTTTTAACAAACGAACCAACTTCTGGTCGCTTTTTAGTTTTTCAGGTAATTTGCAAGGATCAACCTTTTGATCACGCGCAAACTTACGTCCGTAAGTGTTTAATAAGAAATAGATAGCCTCATAATTTTCTTTATCTTCAATATTCAACATTAAAGAATCAACCTGAGCTCGGACAATATCATTCACCTGCATTTGTGCTTCACGGGCTTGTTCTTTGTAAAGTTCATAATAAGGCTTTAAGGAAATAGGAGTGCCATACACCTGCATAACATCCTCTTGAATATGATAATAATCGCTGTAATGATTAGCCGAAGGCAAAATAAAAATCTCTTTTTCGAAGCCCGAACGCTCGGCAGCACCAAAAGCTAAACGGGTATATGACAAATAAAACCTTCCCAAAAAATGACGGTCCTGATGCATGGCCTCGGGGAAAAGTACAATTGAATTTCCTTGGATGATAAGATTTTCTATCTCGGCAAAAACATTCAAATTGTTTTTTACATTTTCCATGCCGTCTCTTTGTCGGAAAACAGGTAATAATCCGAAAAAATATAAAACCTTCGATGCAATAGGATGCTTAAACACATCGGCACGTGCCAAGAAACGGAGCCTTCTAATGTCCGTGGAATACAATATGGCCAATGCATCGTTTAGCGAGTTTTGATGATTGCTTACAACTATTAAAGGCGTTCCATTGGAGGGTATGTTTTTGGTGTTTACATAATATGTTTTTCTATAATAAAGAAAATCAACCACAAGTTTTGTGACAAAATATAACATCTTATATATAAAAGGAACCTTGTTTTTCATAAAAAGCACGCTTTAATCTTTAAAAACACAAAGGTTTGTAAAACGCTGCTTACAAACCTTTATTTCAGTAGTCAGTAGGGGAATCGAACCCCTGTTGCAAGGATGAAAACCTTGTGTCCTAACCCCTAGACGAACTGACCGGAACGTCTTAAAAAGACGTGCAAAAGTAAAAAAAAAAACAATACGGATGCATCTTTCTGTAAAAATATTTTATGAGTTAGTATCTGCTTGAAATCTAAACCCTAAACGTTTTGCTGTACGTATAGGAATGCGCTGATTGTTTATTTCTACCATATCATGCACACTGATTTCCTTCACCGCTTCGTAAGGCGGAACCAATAAATCGAAATTGATGGTATACTGCATGGCCGATTCGAGTATTGTCAGTGCCGCCTTTGCATCAAACACATTTGAACCGAAATTATTATATATTTGTCCTATCTCACGTTTACCGTCGATATAATAATGATTGTCGTCGTTAATAAATACCCTGCCAATCAAATAACCCAAATCGTTATAACGCTGGTAAAACAATGAATCCGTCAGGAAATTGTAAATACTGATTTGACCACAATAAGCCCGGTTTTTATCTTCTTTAACATAAGCCGTTTTCATCACCTCATGGTCGCGGTTAAAGGCAAACACATTGCTATGCAACATAAACAACAATATGTCGCTGCCGAATTGAAGATAAAAACTTTGAGTATGTTTATTCTCAAATAACACACAGACCTCCGAATCGGGATACTCCTCTTTAAATATTTTCTCGAAATTCTGTGCGTGGAACTTAAAATGATGAAAGGCTTCTTCGGCTTTTTTTGCTACTGAAATTTTTAATATACTTTTTGAGTGTAATTGATTACATATTTGTTGTGTTGAATCTTGTTTCATCTTATATACTTTATATCGGTGTTAATCACATAAGTCGTGCACTATTTTCTTTTCTATACATAAAAAAACTGGTGCCGGAATTTTTTGCAAAGATACATTTTTTTATGTTTCGGTTAAATCTTCTATCAACACTTGCCACCAAACATGCTTCGACCCGGAACACCCAAATCCAACGATAGCCATTTAGCAAAAAAAAGTAGGAAGCTTTTCCCCTTACGTTACATAACAAGATATTTTTTTATGTACCTTTGCTCCTCGTAATATTGACATATAAAGATAAATCAATAAAACAATAATATAATGGAAATCAATAGTTTTTTATCTCGACACTTAGGTCCCAAAGCCGAAGAAACAGCAAAAATGTTAAAGATTATCGGCGTTTCATCCCTTGATGAGCTTATCGATCAAACCATACCTTCAAAAATACGTTTAAAACAACCGCTATCCATTGGTGAGGCCATGAGCGAACATGCCTATCTAAACCACATCAAAGCATTGGCACAGAAGAATAAAATTTTTAAAACCTATATCGGAATGGGATATTACAATACGATAACACCCGCTGTTATCCTGCGTAATATATTAGAAAATCCGGGCTGGTATACTTCATATACTCCCTATCAAGCCGAAATATCACAAGGACGGTTGGAAGCCCTGTTGATATATCAAACCATGATTTCCGATATGACCAAACTGCCTCTCGCAAATGCCTCCCTGCTCGACGAAGCTACCTCAGCCGCCGAAGCAATGATAATGTTTTTCAACACCCGCAGTCGCGACATGCAAAAAAACGGCGCCAATCAATTCTTTGTATCTGAAAACGTGTTCCCCCAAACCCTAACGGTAATGCAAACACGAGCCAAAGCTTTAAACATACAAATCATTGTCGGCAAACACGAAGAATTTAATTTTACCGATAAAGTATTCGGTGCATTCTTACAATATCCCGATCAATGGGGCGAAGTGAAAGACTATAGCAAATTCGTTGCCAAAGCCAAAGCCAACGGAAGCTTCATCCTCGTTGCCTCCGATTTAATGGCATTGGCATTATTAACACCTCCGGGAGAATGGGGTGCCGATTGCGTAGTGGGTTCTTCCCAACGCTTCGGACTGCCAATGGGTTTCGGGGGACCTACCACCGGTTTCTTTGCCTGCAAAGAAGACTTCAAACGGCAAATGCCCGGTCGTATCATAGGCATAACAATCGACGCACAAGGGAAAAAAGCTTATCGGATGGCTCTCCAAACACGCGAACAACATATTAAACGCGAAAAAGCAACATCCAACATCTGTACCGCTTCGGCTCTTATGGCTATCATGTCGGGAATGTATGCCGCCTATCACGGACAAAAAGGCATTGCCAATATCGCTATGCGTATCAACAGAATAACCGCTGTATTGAATCAAGAAATACAAAAATTAGGATATAAACAATTCAACACTTATTTCTTCGACACCCTATGCATACAATCACCCGTTAAAACCGATGTTATTCGCAAAATTGCCGAAGACAACCAAATCAACTTCCGCTACATCTGCGACGAATGCATAGGCATCAGCATCGACGAAACAACCACCCTCAACGATGCAAACAACATCTTAAAAGTATTGGCACAAGCCGCCGGCAAAACATTCACCCCCATTGCCTGCTCCGGCAATTGCAAAACCCTCGACTTCCCGGCAGCCTTAAAAAGAACCTCCCCTTATTTAACACAAAACATATTCAATAGCTATCATTCCGAAACCGAAATGATGCGATATCTCAAAAAACTGGAAGTAAAAGACCTGTCCTTAAACAGGGCCATGATACCCTTAGGCTCCTGTACGATGAAACTCAATGCAGCCGCCGAAATGTTACCCATCAGCTGGCCCGAATTCGGTGCCATTCACCCTTTTGTACCCTCAAATCAAGCCGAAGGCTATCTCGAAATGATTCATAACCTCGAAAAAGATTTGGCCAACATCACAGGCTTTGCAGGCATTTCACTCCAACCACAATCCGGCGCATCGGGCGAACATACCGGACTCATTGTGATTCGCAACTATTTCATTGATAAAGGAGAAACCCACCGCAATGTGTGTTTGATACCATCATCCGCCCACGGCACCAATCCCGCATCAGCAGCCATGGCAGGTATGAAGATAATAGTAATCAAAGCTACCGACAGCGGTGAAATCGACATCGACGATTTAAAAGCAAAAGCCGAAGAAAACAAAAACAATCTGGCATGCTTAATGATAACCTATCCTTCCACACACGGAGTGTTTGAAGAAGAAATCTTACACATCATCGACATCATCCATGCCAACGGAGGATTGGTGTATATGGACGGCGCCAATATGAATGCACAAGTAGGATTAACCAGTCCCGGCCACATGGGAGCCGACGTATGCCACTTGAATTTACACAAAACCTTTGCCATGCCCCACGGCGGTGGCGGACCCGGAGTAGGACCCATAGGCGTTTCACAAAAAATGCTCGACTTCCTGCCATCACACCCAATTGTT
Source organism: Bacteroidetes bacterium ADurb.Bin234 (assembly GCA_002069895.1). GTDB lineage: Bacteria > Bacteroidota > Bacteroidia > Bacteroidales > WCHB1-69 > UBA5266. The sequence continues at coordinate 24,654 of MWCE01000030.1, forward strand.
AATGTTGGCGGAAACAAAGGCGATGCCGTTTCGGCAGCCCCTTACGGATACTCTCTCCTCTTACCCATCACCTACGGATACATCAAAATGCTCGGAACACAAGGATTGACCGATGCCACGAAATACGCCATACTCAATGCCAACTATATGATGACACGCCTGAAAAACACCTATAAAATTCTCTACACCGGCTCCAAAGGACGCGTAGCCCATGAAATGATATTAGACTGTAATTCATTCAGCCTAAGCGCACAAGTAGGCGATTTGGCCAAACGTTTGATGGATTACGGATTCCATGCCCCCACGGTTGCTTTCCCCGTTCACGGAACCTTGATGGTCGAACCCACCGAAAGCGAACCCCTGAGCGAAATGGACCGCCTCTGCGATGCCCTGATTCAAATCAGAAAAGAAGTAGCACAAATAGAAACCGGCGAAGCCGATAAAGACAATAATCCCATCAAAAACGCACCCCACACCATGGACGTGGTTTGCGCCGACCATTGGAACCGACCCTATTCACGTCATCAAGCAGCCTTCCCCCTACCCCACGACGATAAATATTGGCCCACCGTTTCCAAAGTCGACGATGCCTACGGCGACCGCAACCTCGTTTGCCTTTTCCAAGACTAATCAAGGTTATAATGACATGACAGATCATGTCATATAACATATAAAACAATATATTGGGACACCCTTTACCGTGTCCCAATATTTTTTACCTACCCCACAATATATTAAACCCACAGAGAAGGTCTATTTTTTAATTTTTAATTTTCTCTACAATACACTCTCTCACCCCTCAAAGGATTTTTAATTTTTAATTTTTAATTTTTAATTGAATGAGGGCGTGCCCCCTTCGGGGTCGGGCTTTCCGCTACAAGTCCTCGTTCGCTCATACGTAGAGGAACGTCTTTCCGCTAAAAACAGAAACACGATATGTCATTTCCCTACAATTAACAAACCCCGCTCACTGTGGGCTTTCCGCTTCAATCCCTCACGCAAGCCCTTCACCATCTACATAACAAACCATCACCAATATATTCCAAGGAAACATTAACGGTTTAGGTGGCATACCTACGGCATTCAGATTTTACCCTTACCACTTTCTTCTACCGAACGAAACATTCCTAACGGAATGCCATTTTGTAACACCAACCACAACCACGTAGGGCGGAATATTTGTAACAAACAATTTAATAATATGTTAACCCGTAGAGACGTTACATGCAACGTCTCTACATTGTAACAAAATAACCAGAACCCCGAAGGGGTGACATTATTGTAGAAACAAACAACACGAATACATCCAAACCCCGAAGAGGTGACATTATTGTAGAAACATGAATACATCCAAACCCCGTAGGGGTGACATTATTGTATGGAAAGCATTTATTATTTCATCACAAGGCATAGAAACGTTTCTACCTGCTTTGTGTTGTAAAAAAACATTTTGATGTTTCTGTGAAAACATCATGATGTTTTTGTAAAAACGTCCCAATGTTTTTTTGAAAACGTCCCAATGTTTTTTTGAAAACGTCCCGATGTTTTTTTGAAAACGTCTCGATGTTTTTTTGAAAACGTCCTGATGTTTTTGTAGAAATATTTTGATCAATTTTTTCAAGACAAAGCAGAGAGAAACTGCTCTCTGCTTTGTCTTTCAAACCAAACTAATTAGGGTACGAAGATTCGTGCCTATACATATCATGATAGGTGTATTACTATCGATTGATTTGTAATTTGCGGGTAATGATTCCCTGCGATGTTTCTATCTTTATAAAATACATCCCTTGGGATAAACGATTGATATCGTAGGTGTGTTTGCCGGTATTTATTTCGTATTGTTGTTGTAATTTACCCCAAATGTCGTAAACCTTTACTTTTTGGATGATGATGTCGGTATTTTCGATAGTGAGCTGTTGGTTAGCGGGATTGGGATATATTTTTACATCAATATCTTGTTTATCTCTATCTTCTATTGCATTGATAGCCGAGGTATACGTGAATTTCCAACCGTCGAAGGTGTTTTGTTCGTCGGTTTGGAAAACAAACATCAGGGTGTTTGTTTGAAAGCTAAATACCGTGTCGTGGATGGCTCCCGATAGCGTTGCCAATAAAACACTCGGGTTCACTCCTTGATCATAAATATAGAGTATATCTTTATCCTTTTCGGTTTCAAATTTTGTAAAATGCAGGGAGATGAATTTCATGCCATCGATTTTCAAAAGTGTTTTGCAGTCGGTGAAATTATTATACCTGTTTGCTCCGCTACCGTCTTCCACTATACCGGATTTAGCGGAAAGCATTTGCAATATGTTACAATAGCTTGGAATGTCGGACGAGTAGGAAGCCGTAAAACCATTCTTTGTTTCACCGGTATCGGTTTTTAATCGAACTTGGATGTAAGGAGAAAAAACGTTTAAGGAAAGCTTTCCTGAATCCTGAGTGATGATATAATTGCTAAGGTTGGCATCATCGGAATGGATAAATAGGGTGTCGTTTTGTGCAATTTGAAAATATATATCAAATTTTATATGTATAATGCTGTCGTGGTCGGGTTGGATGTTCCAGGTGTAGTCCATGTTGTTGGCATAATTTTGTATGGGGCTGCTACCATCTTCGAAGGAACCGGAAAGGGCTGTGAGTGTGCGGCTACCGGTTAATTGTATATCGGGATAATGATAAAGCGACGTGTCGGGATAGGCATTAACGATGATTTCTTGCGCCAGATTGAAATTGTTGCCTCCCGGCGAAAGAGCGGCGGTATAGAAATAACCGTCCATATATCCATCCCAGCCGAAGTTAAAATGATAATAATAAGTAGAATCGGTTTTTTGATAACCGTCGCATACAAAACCGTGTCCGTTGGTATCGGGGACGCTCCACCCTGCATAATAAAGCGGTATGTTTTTGTTTAGATGCGTAACAATCAAACTATCCCAATCCATCAAGGTGGTATCTCTAAACACATAAGCCGTTTGAGGGGAATATTTAAAATAGGTTCGTAAAGCATATGCGGCTTTGTGGTTATACATTCCCGAAGCGTTTGGACCATAAACCATATCGACCGCTACACCGCAATGATGGATGAGCAAGGACATGGGTAGGTTTATTTGATCGGGTTTATCGGTCATGGCATCATAGTCGTATTTCGTTTGACCGAAGTTGGCCGAAAGGGTGCCGTAGGTGTCGTGTGTGTAAGAATAAGAAGCCATTCCGGTGTCGGGGAAACGGAAATAATAAATGAGTTGAGCCATGGCCGTTGCCACACATCCGGTAACACAACGACCGTTTGTACCGTCTTCATCTTTCGGACAATAATAATTATAATTCACGCCTTGTCCCCATTGGGAAGTTAAGAGTGGAGCCACAGCTTCTATATCATTATCGAAATCTTTTTGAGGTTGCAGCACTGCCAACCATTCACGGTGTGGTCTTAGCACATTTTGTTGTTTTAAGGATTGGATTTGTGCAGCGTAATTACCCATCCACATTTGAACGGGTGGAATGATGTTGTTTGTTTGAAATGTTGTTTTATCGGAGAAAGCCAGTACAGGTTGGCAGCGTTTGTCGGCAGAAATGAGCACATAGGCATTGTTTGCATTAAAGATATAAAAAAGCGTATCGTGATTAGAAGACGTCTCGATATGAGCACATTGAGTTACGGCTTTTTGTTGTTTTGCAAAAAACGATTGTGCCGCTTGCCGGGCTTCTTGATAGGAAACTTGCTGTGCATGCGACAAGGCGGCAATCATTATACATATATTCAAGAGATATACCTTTTTCATGGTGGTGATGTTTTTTAAATTATTTGCAAAAATACATTAATTACAAAGATACCACCCCTACGGGGTTTAAATTGTTTTGTTTGATTATTTTGTTACAAAGTTCTTGTTGATTGATATATTCATTATGTATTATAAATTACAAGCATTTTAAGATGGTTTATGTAATTAGGACAAGTTTATATCTTTCTATGACTAATAATTTTATTTTTTGCAAATGTACGTGAAATTGACTAATTACATAAAGACGGATATAAATATTTTTTGCTTTCCACAAAAATAATAGCACCTCAAAAAAGATTTATCCCAAATATTTGTTTTCAAGTCTTTCAAATTCAAAGTCATAAACACTAAAATCTTTTATTATCTCAAATGTTGTATTGTATGCAATTCCATAACCAAAATTTTCTAAAACAATATAGACGAAATGTACATCAGCTTCAGATTTTTCAAAAAAGACATGTATATCAGGTGTTACTTGAATTTCTCTTGTTTTTCTAGTTTCGGATACTAGTCTCCATGTTAAAACTGCGTATACTACAGTAGATAATGCTACAATACCTGAAAAAATTATCTGTAAACATTCATTCATATTATTTAATTTTTATGTAGTTCATTGTTGATTACGCCTTACTGTTAACTATTTTACATGTACCTTCCATCCCCCAAAAGCATACAATATATGCTATAAAGGGATATAATGTGTGCTTTTTCAAAAAATTTGGGTGTACAATATTATTTTGCAAAAGTAAACAAATAATATAATTAGTACTATCTGTTTTTGAATCATTTTGCTTTTGCACAATTCAGCTACGCTCAAATAACTCAATCCTTCACACAACGTACAGAAAACCCTCCCCTCTTAAATTCGTACCAGTTGTAAAGAACGCTGTTAGAGGAGGACATGTCACGGCTCCATGCGTAATTAGCACTGTTCTCTGTAGCACTCCACCAGTGAGCGCCGATTCCAATATGGAAGAATGTCCCATTATTGATAAGGGAGCCACCTGGAAGAGCTGTAAAGCCAGTTTCGTTGGTTGCTCCGGTATTAGGGCTTTTCCAATGCGTTGTGTCAGTTTCTTTTAGTTTGCCTCCGGCAACACTATCGCCTCCCAAATAATCGGTTAATTCTGTCCATTCGGCATCTGTTGGTAAATGCCAACCGGAAGGACAGGAAGAGCAAGCTGCTGTCCAATTGTATAATACTCCATAAGTAGTGTAATTTGCTGTTTTTTTAGCTGCATTTACATCAGTGCCATTATAGCCATATACATAATAATACGGTATTGTAAACGAATATGTTTCCGGACCAACAACACTTGGTAAATATCGTAAGTTTTCAGCCATCCATATTTGGTTGCCTATTTTAACGGTTTTGTAAATATTTCCATCCCGTGTATCGGTAAAACTTCCTATATCTTCTTTTTCTTCCTCTTTCTCTTTCTCTTTTTCTTTTTCACAACTGCTTGCAAAGACCAAAAATACTCCAATTATTAGTAATGGATAAATCAAAAATCTTGTTTTTGTTTTCATTTTTTTTTATTTAATTGTTAATACTAATTTTATTTATCGTTTTAATACTGTTTTTCGTCTATTACTTAGCTTGTTCCAATGAACACCAACGATTGTGTATACACAATGCTTTCATTTATGATAAAAAATATTTTATTTTGCAAAGGTAAACATTTTCTAATTACAACAACTTTTTCCAAAAAAAACATTATCGGGGTTTAATCCCTTAGTATATGTATCCATACATCTTTTAAGTAATGGGCTAAGCGTAAGAATTAAAAGGATTTCCGTGTTAATTGGTGGAAATCCGTGGGCAAAAAAATTAAACAACAGCAAAGCAAGCAGTCACATTTCTGTTACTTGTTGGAATCAAGTGAAGGGGTGAATTTGGAATCACCCCCTCACTTCCTAATTTTTCGGAACGAAAAACCCATTTTTAATTCTTAATTTGTAATTGTATCTTCTCCCTTCATTCATATCATTTATTTTCGTACTTTTGCAAGGCTTTTGAGATATTAGCTCAGTTGGTTTAGAGCGCTTGCTTGACAGGCAAGAGGTCACAGGTTCAAATCCCGTATATCTCACAGAACAAGGGCTCCATGCTTAGTTAGTACGCATATTCATACCCTTTGACTTCTTATATAGAAAAATAACACATTCCATGACATCCGACCAACGACATCCTATGGGTTCAAGCGAACAGAATTATAATCTACGCGGTGTTTCGGCTTCGAAGGAAGAGGTGCACAAAGCCATTTCAAAGATTGACAAAGGTATTTATCCGCAAGCTTTTTGTAAGATTATCCCCGACTATTTAGGAGGTGATCCCACCCATTGTTGCATTATGCATGCCGATGGTGCAGGAACTAAATCGTCGTTGGCGTATATGTATTGGAAAGCCACCGGCGACCTTTCGGTATGGAAAGGTATTGCACAAGACGCCATTGTGATGAATACCGATGATGTTATCTGTGTGGGTGCAACGGACAATATGCTCCTTTCGTCGACCATAGGAAGGAATAAAAATCTGGTTCCGGGCGAGGTGATAGCGGCAATTATTGAAGGGACGGAGGAATTCCTGGAAAAAATGCGTCAGCTTGGCATAGGCATATGGCTCACCGGTGGCGAAACGGCCGATGTGGGCGATTTGGTTCGTACCGTCATCGTCGATTCTACTTTGTGTTGCCGTATGAAACGTTCGGATGTTATTGACAATGCGCGTATCCAGGCCGGCGATGTGATAGTGGGTCTGGCCTCCTTTGGTCAGGCGAGCTACGAAAACACTTATAACGGCGGTATGGGCAGCAACGGCCTGACATCGGCACGTC
>MWCE01000031.1 GCA_002069895.1 Bacteroidetes bacterium ADurb.Bin234
ATACAATGTTTTAATCGCACTTACTTTTGTGGTGCTTGCCTTGTCGGTTTCAATGTTTGTCGAAAATGTCAAAGCGTCTTGTTTGTCGCTCCATATGCTTCTCAAATTCGTTGTATCTGATAGGTCTTTAATGTCAAAATCGGATGATGATTGATCTCCCGTGTTCACTCCCTTAACAGCATCAAGAGCCGTTTTATTGGTATGAGCATGAAAATCTTCTTTCTGTAGGCTCGTAACATGTATATCCTCATCACCAATATGACTTTGTATATTCTCATTAGCAGGCTCAAAGTCTAAAGATGGTCTATCAGTAAGAGAGTTATAGCTCTTCTCCGTTAAGTCATTAAGATTATGGTTGTGTGTAATTGACGCATAAATCGTATCAAAATACGCTTTTAATTTTGCTTTTATGTTTAACCATGTCGTCTTAAAAAATACGCCTAATGCTGAAATCCCTAAAAAAGAATCCGCATCAGCTATATCGGTAATAACCGAAGGAGGCGAAGAAATTACGACAGGAATCCCTGCACTTGCATATCCTGTCGTTTGGTCGCCTCCATTTTGAACAAGCGTTATTTCAGTAAACGGGTGTGTTACAACAAGTTGATAATCTTTAAATAAAGGATTCAGCACTTTGATTTTGATTTCTCTGTGTAACTGTCCACAACTCAATTTGTGATTTTGAAATACAACAATTAACTTCGAGCTATCAACAGTATCGATAGAACAATTTATTAAAACTTCTCCTTTTTTAAATGCCTTGTAATTATCAACACCTGTCGTTTGATAAACAATCTCAAAATCAAAATCATTTAAATTTATTGGGTTTCCTTCCGCATCTGTGAAATTTTCAACAATTGAAAAATCTGATTTAAAATAGTATTCCATAGCTTATATTTGTTTTAAATCCGCCCATTGAATTACGCTCGGCTGCCCGTTTTTAAATACAACAACATAATCAAGAGCTTCCATGGTCGTTTCCTCTGTATAATTCGATAAATCCATCGGGTCGCCCTTGTCGCCCTTGTCGCCCTTCGGCCCTTCAATGTTTCCTTTATAATCCCATAAATTAGTTCCAACACAAGAATATACATTCCACGATGTAGCATTAATACAAACGTCCCCAATTTTTGAGCTTGCAATTGTATAGCTAATATTAGTTCCTGTGCCTGAAATCGTATCATCCCAATGAATAAAAGGAAATTTAGTCGCTAATGCGCTTGTAGCTAATTCTGTAACCGTAGTTTTATAAAGGGTCGTTCCTCTTATGATATAAATAATATCCGTGCCTGTCGAATTAGTTATTTGCGTTAAAGATGTCGGGTCGGAAGGAGCTAAAAATAATTCAGCGGCCGTTTTATTTCCTGCTAAACTTACGTCATTTATTTTCGGTTTAGAGGTTAAATCATTGTATGATGTAACTCCAGTTCCCAACAACCCCTTATTTACCCATCTGTAAGTAGTTGTTCCACTGTCATATTCACATTTATAAATTGTCAGTGGCGTGTTTTTGCCTACCAAATAAGCTGTGTCTAATGTAGTTGCATCCGCCGTCGGCAAATCAGCCGTTTCATCCAAAATTGTAACGCAAGCATCGATGAACGCAGCTAATTGCGCTGCCGTCGGCATGTCGCCGTATTCAAAAAAGGTCTTTAATTCTTCTTTATTCATAATTTCGTATTTATAATTTTCATCACTAATATAAAATGTTTCCCCGATAGTCCAAATTCCTATACCTTTTGTAATAGGCGGCAATTCTAATTGTAATGTAGTTAATATAGTATCATCATCTTTGTCTCTAACTTCAACAGTCGTATAAATCGTTTCTGCCGTCATGTTTTTTAACGCCGTAAACGTTACTGTTCCGGAGCCTTCTCCAAGCATCGGAGTGAAGGTATAGCCTGTTAAACCGCTCGCATTGTATAAATACCAATCCTTATTTGTTACAATGCTTATTTCTCCGGTATTTTTCCTTTCGTCAAAATATGTTAAATAGGTAGTCGTGCCGGAAATTTCGCTGATGTATTCCTCCGCGACTTCCTTTTTCATCATTTTAGCGACAATAAACCTATTGTTGTATAAATTTGCTTTTTGCACTTCAATATCTGAGTCAATCAATTCATAGGCTATTCCGTCAATTTTCTTGCTGTCGCAATGCAAAATATACATCAAATTATTTACAATGTCATCGGAAAAGCCGATTTTGCCTCCTAAAATCAAAACATCAATATCATTTACGATTGCGCTTATAAGTTCCGGCTTGCCTTTATAATTAAAAAATATTTCTTTTTCGGCTGAATATTCAATATTTCCGAACGTCGCCGGTACTCTTATATTGTATCCTCTCGGCATGTAATAAAAGTAAGTGTAAAATGTTTTATCCCCTTCTGCGTCAATATTATTGTATGAAATTAACTTTGTGCTCCCTGCCGCTGAGGTTATCTCAATGGGATTTGATTCGTATGTATTTGCATTAATCTTTATTTTTATAATTAATTCGTCCCCGACGGCTAAAAGAGATGTTTCGGTGTTTAATCTTACCCAAGCCGATGTGTCATAAGGGTAAGCGCCATTTGAATTTTCTAAACTCTTATAATCACGACCGAGATATGAAACTTTATCGTCAATACTATATAACATCCCTTCAACCCATGCTGTTTCAGTCGCTTCTGTTAATTCGCTAAATAAACGTGAAAAACAAAAAACACCGGAATAATAAAACCGCCCGACTTTTTGCTGTCTGTAAAATATTTCAGGATAAATTCC
>MWCE01000032.1 GCA_002069895.1 Bacteroidetes bacterium ADurb.Bin234
TTGTGCCTATGGGTTTCCTCCCACTACAAGTTCACTTGATGTATGGGAAGATTATCTGACGGAAGAATCAGGTTATGATTCGGTTCGATGTGTTATGGAATAATAAAAAGTAAAGAGATGAAGGAGATTAAATTGTATTTTTGCAAAAAAAATAGCATCATGCAATGCCGTAATAAAGATATAAAACCTTTCCTGGAAGAATAGAATTTAAATATATGTTAATGTTAAATAATGTAAACCTATTTGCACCCGAATTTAGTCATACATATCAAAGTCGGAATTCTGGACTTGCATATTTATTTAAATATGGAATCAGCAGTGCGGCTTGGCAGGGTTCACCAGAAGGAGATGCAGATCGAAGATCTATTATAAACCTAGGGATTGATCCAGGTGATCCACCAGCTACAAATCAAACTCAATGGTGGGAAGCTGGATTTGGATCTATATTATGGCCATTTATGTGGATATGGAATAAATAACTAAAATATCGTTTTATGAGAAGAATAATATTTATACTGATAGCATTGATTTTTATGTCATGCGACCCTTTGTTTCATGATGACTTTATAGTTGTAAACAATTGCAATGAGGATATCAATGTCTCTATATTTTATCAGAATGGAAATGAACAGAATTTTCTTGTTGAGTCTCAATCTGAAAATACTTTCTTTTACGATGAATGGGTTGGAGGAGTATCAAAAGAAGAAAAGATAGGTTATATTTTTCAAGAAATTACCATAACTAAAGATAGCGTAGTTTCAAAAGCCAATTATGCAGATTATCACTTGTGGAAAAAAGAAAACGTGGAAGATTCAAAACGCGCTATGTATTATACGAATGTAAAATATTATTTAATTATTACTCCAAAAGATTTTGAATGATGAAAACACGAATTTTATTTATTATTTTAACAACCGGTGCATTACTTTTCGTTTCATGCAAAAAATGTAAAACTTGTCAATGTTGGAAATCAGGTGTTGAATCTAAGGAAACCAATTGTGCCTATGGGTTTCCTCCCACTACAAGTTCACTTGATGTATGGGAAGATTATCTGACGGAAGAATCAGGTTACGATTCGGTTCGATGTGTTTTAGAATAATAAAAAGTAGGTATGCCTCCTATGTGATGTTTAATAGGTCTTTAAAAAATTGAATATAAGGAGCATTCCTAACGGAATGCGAAGATTCGGTTAGATTTACTCATTTCTACCAAGCGATACATTCCTACGGAATGCTTTTTTATATAATCTTTTTTATCGCAGAGAGCCGCAGAGAAAATCTTCCACAAATTGAATAAAAAAAACAATTTCTTATTTGGCTTTTTCTCGAAAATAAATATTATATTTGCTTCAAAATAAATATTGTGTTTAACTTTAATAATTTATTATATGAAAAAAATTTTAGTGCTTTCTTTATCAATATGTTTTATCCTATCGATAAGCCATGCCCAACAAATAGGCATAGGCCATAAAGCTGTTCAAAAAAACGCTATCCAAAAAGATTTGGTACAAAAAGCGGTTGTGAATTGGGAAGTGCAATTCCTCGACACCCTCAATCCTACCTTTGCATTTCCCATTGGAGTTGTGAGCGACGGTTCTTATCTTTATTTAGGTTGTCCCGATCAAGATATAATTTATATAAGTGATTTTAACAGTGACATCTTCGATACGATTGAAGTAGCCGGTATGCCCGGAGCTTCCAGTCTTGGCATAAAAATTGGCGGATTGACTTACGACGGTCAATATTTTTATTTTACCAACGCCAACGACACCATTTATCAAATTGATAGGTCAGTCGATAGTGTTTCAAACAAAATTCCGCTTCCAAAGGGAACCTTACCTTTTAGTATCACTTTTGCATCTGATGCCGACAATGGAAACGGCGGATTCTGGGTATCTATACTAAATGATTATTACGGTTTAAAATTATTCTCTAAAACCGGTGTTTTGTTAGATTCAATTTTAAGCAGTGATTTAAACTACAGAAATGTTTTAAACAATCCTATTTTTTCAATTGCTTATGACAACATCACGCCGGGAGGTCCTTATATTTATACCATTGAACCCTATCCGCATTATGTTGTTTGCATAAATCCTGCTACTAAAAAACTGCATAAAATGATCTATGATATAGGTCAAGATGTTCCGGAATGGGAACCAACAAACACCTACGGTATTTATATTCAAAGCGGTATCGTTCCCGGCACAAGCACCTTAGGCATTATTAACACTGAAGGCCATCATATCGGATATAACTTAGCTTCGGCCGATATTCCCGATGTGAGTTTAACCTGTGTAAGCACCTATACTAAACCCTGGTTGAAAATTGGTGAAGCCGCTGTAATCTCTGCCGTTGTTTATCGTTCCGGAAAAGCCAATATCACTTCCTGCAATTATAATTTCTTAATCGACGGAAAAACTTACACACAAGCTTTAACAGGAATAAATATCAGCGAAGTTATTCCTTACACACTCATGATACATGATTCTACTTTTACAAAAGATAGCGAAACATCATTAGCCTTAAAAATATGGTTTTCCGATTTGAACGGCAATGCCGGTATTAATTCCGATACTTTAGACATGACAATTGATGTTTTCCCTGAAGTTGAACAAAGAAAAGTATTGCATGAAGTTTTTACCAGTACTACTTCACCTGATTGTAAATACGGCAATGAATTATTAAAAACGTTTTTCGATGCCACCGTAGGAAGATGGACTTGCTTGAAATATCAAATGAATTCTCCCGGCTCGGGGGACCCTTATTATACGGCTGAATGCGGTATAAGAGCATACTATTATGATACGGCTACTCCTTCCCGTTTAATTGTCGACGGAAATTATTATAATGATTTGCCATTCTATTATTCTGCAAATACGCTTGTTAACAAAAGCAACCAGCCTTCATTTATTAAAATGGAATCCGAATTTATTCAAATACCCGTAAAATTATTTAAGGCTAAAATAAATATTACTCCTTATAAAACTTATACGGGAAACTATAAAATATTTGTGGCCATTGCCGAAAAAGTCACAAATTCTAATTACGTACATGAATCCGGTGGAGGCAATGGAGAACGTGATTGCTACTACGTATTTAAAAAATTCATGACCGATATGAACGGTAATGCCATAAATTTAACAAAAGATCAAACAGTGAATGTTGATTTAATGTATGAATTCAAAGGTGAATATCGCAGACCTTTTAATGCAAATAGTCCTATTAACCATGATATTGAACATTCCGTTGAAGATTTTTATGATCTTATGCTTGTTTATTGGATTCAAGATTATAATACCAAAGAAGTCTTACAATCGGGTAAAGTGGATAATTCCACCTTATCAATAACAGCGTATGAAACCGACGATAATAATGTGAAAGTATTTCCCAATCCTTCCGACGGAAACTTTAATGTTGTGTCTGATATCGCTTTCACACAACTCAAATTACGCAATATGCTAGGTCAAGAAGTATTCTCCACAAATGCCTCTGGCAAAGAATATAATATTCAAAACCATAATCTTAGCCCTGGTTTGTACATTCTTCAATTAAAAACCGATAAGGGATATATTAATAAAAAAATAAATATTAAATAAACAATAAACGTGTTAAATGAAGAGGCTGTTTCCCTACAGCCTCTTTTTATACTTAAAAATTATGGCATTAGAAATTAGCGGAAAAATCATTAAAGTACTTCCCGAACAAAACGGCACCGGAAGAAACGGCGCATGGAAGAAACAAGATTTTATTGTGGAAACAAAGGAACAATATCCTAAAAAGATATGTATTACGGCCTGGGGTGATAAAGTGAATGCTTTATCACAAATACCTATGCAAAGCGATGTGAAAGTTAGTGTTAATATCGAATCAAGGGAATTTAACGATAAATGGTATACCGACCTAAAGGCTTGGAAAATCGAAACCGACAACGCTCATGATTTCAATGATGAACGTAAAGACATTCCTTATATTGATACGCCTTATGACGATATGACGGGTGTTACTTTCAGCGATGAAAAAAACAATGACGATTTACCTTTTTAAGCTAAACTAATCGAAATTATATTTCGAACTGCTACTTTTTTCGCCTACATATTTACTGCAATCAAATTCAATATCAATATTCTCAGCCGGTTTTTGAAACTCTTGTGTTTTAGAAAAATGCAATGATTTATCTTCGTAGCATTTCTTAACAAAAATAGCCCAAACGGGTAATGCCGTATTGGCACCTTGGCCTAAACTCATGGCACGGAAATGAGCTGCCCTGTCTTCGCAACCTACCCACACACCTGCTGTTAGTTGAGGGGTGTAACCCATAAACCAGCCATCGGAATTATTGTCGGTAGTACCTGTTTTGCCGGCCATTTGCATATCCAATTTATATCGATAAATTAAACGAACGGCGGTTCCATGATCCACAACACCTTGCATTAAGCGCACCGTCTTATAAGCCGAAACTTCATCCATAGCTTCATTTTGTTCGCTGCTAAAACGAGCCAATACACTGCCTTTATTATTGCATATCTTCGTAATAAAAATCGGCTTTACATACACTCCTTTATTATTGAAAGCATTCACGGCTCCCACCATTTCATATAATGTCAACTCACAAGCACCCAAGGCAATGGCAGGCACTTCCGGGATTTCGCTGGTCATGCCAAGTTTTCGTACCAATTGAACAATGGCTGAGGGACCATATCTTTTCATCAAATAAACCGATACATAATTCAAGGAATTTGCCAATGCTTCTCTTAATGTTACCATCTGACCTTCTTTATAATCGCTGGCATTTTTAGGTATCCATACATCACCCGAGGGCAATTCAAAACGAACAGGAAGATTGGGTACTTTATAACAAGGCGAATACTCTCCTTCCTGCATGGCAAAGGTATAAACAAAAGGTTTGAAAGTTGAACCAACTTGACGTTTGGCTTGGGTAACATGGTCGTACTGAAAATGCGTGTAATCAACGCCCCCTACATAGGCTTTCACATAACCCGAAGAAGGATCCATGGCCATTAATCCGCAAGTTAAAAAAGATTTCATATAACGTAAGGAATCCCAAGGGGATAAAATGGTATCGACTTCGCCTTGATGTGTAAACAACCACATACGGGTAGGTGTTTCAAAAATTTTTCTTATTTCTTTTTCAGAATACCCATCTCTTTTCAATTCTTTATACCGCGAAGAATTTTTCATGGCTCGTACCATAATAGCTTCCGTTTCATCGGCCGATATATTATAAAAAGGTGCGTTTTTATGTCCGGCCCAATGCTTGAAGAATTGAGGCTGTAAATTCTTTTTTATCCATTCGTCAACAGCTTCTTCGGCATAGGTTTGCATTTTATAATTAATGGTAGTATAAATCTTCAATCCGTCTTTGTAGATATTCCATGTCGTGCCGTCGGGTTTGGGATTTTCCTCTGCCCATTTGGTGATTTCCTGTCTTAAATATTCCCTGAAATAAGTAGCAATGCCGACTTTATGATCTTGTACTTTGAATTTCGACATATCAATGGAGATTTGTTTGATACTATCGGCAGCTTCTTCAACGAGGAAATCGTATTTCACCATCTGATTGATAACGGTATTACGTCTGTTCAAGGCGTTTTCGGGATTTCGTCGGGGACTGTAGCGCGTGGGAGCTTTCAACATACCCACCAACAAAGCCGATTCTTGTACATTCAAATTTTTAGGCTCTTTATCGAAATAAGTTTTTGCCGCCGATTTAATGCCGTGCGACATATTGCCGAAATCGACGGTATTCAAATACATGGCAATAATTTCATTTTTCGAATAATTCTTTTCCAACTTCACGGCAACTACCCATTCCTTAAACTTCGTAAATACCAATTCGAAAAAATTAGGATTTTCGTTTCTGGGGAATAAATTCTTTGCCAATTGTTGGGTGATGGTGCTGCCCCCGCCTTTATGCCGACCTGTTAATACTCCCATTGTAACTCGAAACAACGCCTTGGTGTCGACACCCGCATGTTTGTAAAAACGAACATCTTCGGTAGCAATCAAAGCATTAACTAAACATTCCGGCAACTGTTTGTAGGATACATTGGAACGGTTTTCAATATAATATTTTCCCAACACATAGCCATCTTCCGAAATGATTTCGGTTGCTAAATTGGTTTTAGGATTTTCCAATTCTTCGAAAGAAGGCATAAAACCGAACCATCCCATTGAAATTAAAAAGAAAATAAAAAAAACACCTCCCCAAACCAAACCGAAGATTGTCCAAAATAATTTACGAAACTTGTAGTTCGGTTTAGCTGTTTTTTGTGTTTTCTTCGTATTCATTATTAATTGTTTTTATTGTTTTTAATTTCCGAAAGAAACAAGCCAACCGAATTAATGCCTGTTAAAGGATCGGTACGCATGGCGTGTATTACTTTCATGGTGTATTTTCCTTGCATAGGAAAAACGAGCGTACCGTAAGAAACATTCCACTCTTTGATTCTATTTCCTTTTCCAAGTGGTTTTCCATCGGGTTTAAACAAATCGCATGAAACAGTATCAACAATTTGTTTTCCGTTAGGAAGCGATGTTTTCAAAAACAAATACAGGTTTTGATAGGCATAATTTTCATTATAGCGTAGATTAAAGCCAATATTATATTTTGTTGTTGTATCAGTAATATTCAACACAAAAGTCAAGGGATTACCGGCTCTCCATTTTTCGTCGGGAATGGTTTTATTGTCGTAAAACACATACTCATCGGAGCAAGCTACAAGAAAGAGTAAAAGAAAAGCAAAGCCTCCGGATATGCTTATATTTTTAAACATACTTTTCTGTTTAATCATTAATTTTCTTTAAATCGTCAATATTAACATCCACGTCGTTTTCTTTGGCTTGATTGATTTCAGCGTATAATTCCAAACTTTCGGCTTTCTTCTTTTTTTCGTTCATGGCAATGATTTCACGAACTTTATCGGTAGGGATAGCATAAAGAGTGTGGGAAAAATCGTTTTTATAATAATACCACATGAGTTTTTTAAATATGTCAATCTTATGACAATAGGCTTCTCCTTTTGCGGTAAATAATATGGTTTGAGTGCTTGGAAAGTTTTTAAGCTCTTCGATATAAGCTTCATATTCATAGTTTAGGCAACATTTCAGTTTACCGCATTGACCGGCGAGTTTTTGAGGATTTAAAGACAACTGTTGCGTTTTAGCTGTACCGGTGTTTACCGATTTAAAATGCCTTAGCCAAGCGGAGCAACACAATTCCCTTCCGCAAGAACCAATACCCCCTAAACGCGAAGCCTCTTGCCTTACACCTATCTGTCGCATTTCGATGCGGATGCGGAATTTTTCGGCCAGTATCTTAATCAATTCCCTGAAATCGACACGTTCGTCGGCGGAATAATAGAAAATAGCTTTCGAACCGTCGCCTTGATATTCCACATCGTTAACTTTCATATCTAATTTCAAATCCCAAGCGGCGTAACGTGATTTCATCATGGTTTCATTTTCGCTGTTAACCAAACTGATCCACTTTTCAATGTCGCTCACACGTGCTTTATGGTAGATTTTTCGTGTAACTTCTTTTACATCTTGATTGTTCATTTTGAGTTTCACTTGATGGCCTTTCATGGATATAACTCCGATATCATTGCCTGTGGCTGCTTCAACCACTACAATGTCGCCTACTTCATAAAGTTCGTTGGAAACGGGCAGGTTGAAAAAGTCCTTATTCCCGTTTTTAAATCTTACTTCAACGATATGATTAGCCGTGCATTTATTATATTTTATATCTTTCAACCAATCATAATTTGCTAACTGACAACAAGCATAATGGTATAAATGGCTGTTATTTCCCTCCGGTTCCGGAACGGCTTTCAATCCTCTCGACAAAAATGGATTGGCAACTATCTTATCCGCTTCATAACTATGATCGCACGATATATGTAAATCTTCTTCTAATTCTTGATTTTCACTAATAAAATTTGTCTTCTCCATACTTTATCTTCCTTTTTTTATTGCACACAAAAATATATAAAATGTGAATATAAACAGTAAGCATTCTTGCATTAAATCATAATTGAAGAATTGCGACATATAAAAATAATGTATTTTTCCTCTAAAAATAAAGAACGTATTAAACCTATTTAATTTTCACAACGCCTTAGGTTGAGCGATTTTC
>MWCE01000033.1 GCA_002069895.1 Bacteroidetes bacterium ADurb.Bin234
AGATAATTGAATACATCTTGTTTGAATAGGCTTATAATCATTAACTTCTAATGTATACAATTCATAATATTCAGCTATATAGGCATAAGATATATAATTCGGAATAATTACTTTATTTTTTAATAATCCACTATAATATAAGTCCCAAGGATTAGAAACGGTATTTTTAAATCGTATTTGAGTAGCATTTAATCCCGAAGGTCCTTCGGTGTAGGCAATAATAACATCCCAAAAATTACCGTATAAATAATACAATTCTTTTAAGTATTTTAGGGCGGCTTGTGTTGATTTCTCAACGTCCATACGCTCGTCTATGCAATTGTTAACGATTAATCCATATTTTAATGCTACAAAAACAGGTAAATTCCAAACTCCGGCCGTATGATATGCTCCCCTGTGTTGTAGGCGCATTTGCGTGAGAGCCAGAGGTAAATATTGTAAAGATTCGGGTAATTCTTGTTTTTTCAACTCTTCCTTTATATAGGTTTTATAATAAAAAAACAAGGACAAACCTTTTTCGGTTTCAGCCTTTTCGGAAATGATATATTTTTTAATATAGTCTTTAACAAAAGACTGATATGGAAGATTCAAATCAGGATGAAGGCTTTGAATGCGTTGTTTAAACAATAAATCTTTATCGGTTTCAAATTGAGAGAAAGCATGAAGGGAATACGAAAAGTAAAAGAGTAATAACAATATATTCTTTAAATGATTTGCAGCATAATATACCCTATTTGAAATCATCACCCCATTAAACCTCTTCCTTGTTTGTTGATTTTTTGTTCGGCTTTCAGTTCATCCAGAATTTTATCTAATAAACCATTGATAAACATTCTGCTTTTCGGTGTACTGTAATATTTTGAAATTTCAATGTATTCGTTGAGAGTAACGCGCAAAGGGATGCTCGGGAAACAACAGAACTCACAAATGGCCATTTTTAAAAGTATGAAATCAAGCACGGCAATTCTATCGGCTTCCCAATTTTGTAGTTTTTTAATCACAACTTGTTTATAGTCTTCATCGTGTTGAATGGTAAAACGGAATAAATTCAACATAAATTCTTTGTCTTCCGAAATGCCGTCTTCCGAAATTCTAAATAAAGGTGGTATAGAAACCGTTTCGGCTTGTTTTTCTTTAAATCCTTTTAATGTATTATATACCATAATAACAACATCATTATAGTCGAGTTGCCAATGCAATTTTCGTTCGCTAAAATAATGTATCATCATTTCATTTTCCAAGAGGAAATTTTCTATCAGCGTTAAAATAAACGTTTTATCATTTGCAAAAGAACGGGTCGTGTCTTGCATATATTCTATATAAAACGATTGATTTGCAATAGAATCAAATATTTTTCGGACAAATACCATTTCAACATCGTTATTCCATCCGAGTCCATAATGATCAATAAGTTTTTGCAAAGGTTTATTCTCCCCTATTTTACGTATAAATTGATTTTCAATAAATTTTAAATTAGGATGTAAGTCTTCTTCTTTGGCAAAAAAGAGTGTTTTTTTTACTTCTATGATTTGTTCGGCTATTTGAGTCAAAGGGATAAACAAAGCAAGCATTTTGATATATAAGCAATACATGTCTTCAAAAGCATTTATCAGCATTTTCTCGGCATGTTTTGGTGCTTTTACATCAGCAACACTATACTCGTATAATGCTTGCATTACTTTGATTCTAATAGAATTACGACTTATCATACAATGATATTTTTTGAATGCAAATGTATAATAATATTTGCATATACAAAGACTTAGAGAATTATATTTTATTATATAATTAAATGATTTGTTGATATGGGGTTTGTAAATAATTATATTTTAATAATATATGTTATTTGTAGAATCGTAAATATTAGGGTATAATATAGGCTTCTATCTTATTGTTTTTTATATCATATTGAAAGGTTTTGAAAACAAAAGCAGTAAACAGTCCATAACCGTTTTTTATATTGTTATACAATAATGTAGGTTCTACCATTCCAAAGAAACTTTCACTTAAATAATAGTTGTTTAGAGAGTTTTCATAAAGATAATAATCTTTAGTTGTTTGATTAATACTTAATAATATAGTATCAGAACTTTTTTCGTTATCAAAACTGGTTTTAACAGATAAATCATAACCATCTTTTTCTTCATCTGAAAAGATATAACTTCCTGTTTCACTATCGTATATATAATAAGTATATAAATCTTTAAACATTTCATCCGACATATAATCAAAAGTTTCATAAATCTCATATACGGAAAAGGAGTAATAGTTTGATTCGCCTGCGTAATCTTTCCACGAAATGTTTGTTTCAATCACATTTTCATTAGATTCTTTATTCTCAATTTTCAATTCTATATTTCTATAAAAAGGAACAGTGCATGATGAACTTATCGTTTCTTTAAATCCGGGAGCTTTTGCCCGTATATAATAAGTTTTTCCTTCCAATATGGGAAAATCGGTTTTGGTAAGTATATATCGTTCTTTTATATTGTCATACTTGCACTTGATCCATGTCTTTCCGTTGTTTGAAAGTTCCACAGTTGCATTTTTGATAACCGCTAAATCATTTGTTTCAGATGAAAATATGGGTTGTGAATTGCTTAAAAAAACTGAAGTGGTGTCGAACATGGGCGATAAATAACAATATAATACCATTTTGGGTTCAATTCCCAAATCTTTTACATCCACATCATCTTCACAGGCAATTAAACTTATGGCAGATATGATATAAATTATAATTCGTTTCATATGTATATGTTTTAATATTAAAATTGAAAATTATAGGAAAACGAAGGAATGATAGGAAAAATACATATTTGTTTGAGTTTTTGAGTATATGTTCCGTCATCATTAACTTCTGATCCAGTATAATAAAAGAAAGGATTTTTGTGATTATAAACATTATATATACTCAATTCCCATATACTTTTCCAGTTTCTTTTATGTGTTTTAATGAATTGTATACCTACATCAAGGTGATGGAAAGCTTTCATACGAACATTATTTCGTTCACCATAACTTTCCACAAAATTCATTTCATGAACATTGTCTATGTAGGGATTAAAAATTCCTAATTTATTTCTCATAAAAGAAGTCAGTACTTCATTCATTCCTTCTTGATAATAAATCGATTCTGGCATGGTAATGGCGTTGCCGCTGGCATAAACCCATGTCAAGGATAAATTGATTTTACTGTTAGGACTATACATTAACACGACGGATATATCATGCCGGCGGTCATAGCGGGCATAAAATTTCTTTCCGAAATTAAGTTCATCGAATTGTTGTTGAGTCCATGATAGCGTATAACCTATCCAACCGGAAAATTTTCCTAAAGTTCGTCGAACTAGAAATTCCATTCCGTAAGACCATCCTTTTCCGGTTGTAATACTCTCTTCCCATGCAAGTTTACCGTTTTTAGGAAGATCACCGTCAACAATATCCATAAATAAAAATGACGTACCTTCTTTATAGGCTATCATATGATCCATTTTTTTATAATATCCTTCCAGTGAAAAGGAAAGATGAGGTTTTTTCCAATCATATACTATTCCCAATGCTATTTGTTGGGAGCGTTGCGGTTTGATATTGTTGGTGGAAGGAACCCATAAATCGGTAGGCAAGCCTATATTGGAACTTGATAACAAATGTATGTTTTGATACATCATGGCATAATTTGATATTCCATCGAGATTTGATTTAATGTTATAACTCAAATTTAATCGCGGTTCGGGTGAAAAATATGTTTTACCTCTTACCGAAAACATGCCTAATCGAATGCCGGGATTGATTTTAAATTTATTGCGAATATTGATTTCATCTTCAGCATAAAGCGCATATTCTAATCCGTTGATTTTTATGCTTTGAGAGGGATTGTCAGTCGTATCAGTCGATTCAATCATCAATGTACTGGGACGAAATTCATGTAAAGTAAATACACCTCCTATAAAAAATGAATGTGAGGGACTTAAAATATAAGTAACATCATATTTTAATGAGTAATCCCGAATACCGGATTTATAATACATATTAAATACATCTTTGTCGTATTTTTCTTGTGTATATATTTTCATGGTATAATCACTGAATATGAACGACAAATTAGAGAATATTTTGTTGGAAAATAAATGATTCCATCTTATGGTTCCGGTTCCGTTTCGCCAAAACAAACCGGCTTTCATGTTAATATCATAATCTTTCTCCGACATATAAAACTTATCCATACCGAAATATCCGCTTACATATAATTTGTTTTTATCTCCGAAATCATAATTTAATTTAGCATTCAAATCATAAAAGAAATATCCTGCCGTCATATCCGATTCCGTAAGTTTTAGTAATGGTTGAATTAAAACATCCAAATAGGTTCTACGTGCGGAAACCATAAAAGAAGATTTGTTTTTCACAATAGGTCCTTCAACCATGGCATGAGCTGCAATAAGACCTATACCGCCTTCACCGTGATAGGAACTCTTATTTCCTTCTTTCATATTCACATCAATAATAGAAGATAATCTTCCTCCGTAGCGAGCTGGAAATCCTCCTTTTATCAACTCCACGGATTTTACGGCATCACCGTTAAAGACCGAGAAAAAACCCAATAAGTGATTGGCATTATATATAGTAGCCTCGTCGAGTATGATTAAATTCTGATCCGGGCCTCCCCCTCTGACATACATTCCTGAAGTGCCTTCGGTACCGGATTGAACGCCTGGCAAAAGCATCAGGGTTTTGAACACATCTTTTTCACCTAAAAGCATGGGAATACTTTTCACTTCAACGGCCGAAATTTTAATGGAACTCATCTGCACTGTTTCACTAGCCGGTTTCTCCGCTCTAACAGTTACTTCTTTTAAATTTAATCCTTGTAAAAGCCCTATATTCAAAAGCTGATGAGAATGAAACGATACCTTTAACGTATCGGAGGTAAATCCTACATAAGAGTAAATAATTGTTATAGAGTCTCTTTCGGGTAAAGTTACGGAATAAAACCCGTAAGTATTGCTGACGGTTCCCGTTCCGTATTCTTGAATGTAAACACTCACTCCTTCCAGCAATTCTTTGCTCCCCTGTTCGCTTATATATCCGCTTACAGTATATTTTTTTTGTGAAAAAACTATTAAAGGAAGCGTCAAAATAACAGCAAAAACTATTTTCTTCATATAATTGTAATTATTACCCCGACTAACGCATATAAAGAAATAATATTATATTATGTCAATGCCTGAAATAGGTTGACCGCAAAAAGCACAAAAAATGACAGAAAATAACACAGAAAAATTGACGTTGTCAGAAAGAAGACCATTATCAACTTCACAAAAAATCGAGACAAATACCCCTATTCGTTAAATGCTTTACTTCAATCAATTGGTATATCCAAACAGGCTGTACATAAAATGTTAAAAAAAGATAAAAAAATCATTATTGTTCGATAAAAAATTCCGATATTGTTACAGATTCTTCACTTTGCTTCGATACATTCAGAATGACAATGGAATTTGCAGAACTTAAAAGAAATAAAAAACACACACAATTTGGGATATTACCATAGATTTTATTAAAAGCATCGCATTAAATAAATCAACAAAAACAAAATTCTTTCAAATAGTAATAAATGACAGCCTCATTAGTCGTGCGTTATATTTTTGTTAGTTAGAAAAGTAAAAGACCCTAAGCATGCGCCAAAATCCGGTTCCCAAAAATCATTGTTAGGGTGGGCACCCTAATACCCAAACGAAGGCAGCGAGCCAAACGAACGAAAGCAGCGAGCGAAGCCAGGGTGGGCACCCTAACAATGGAATTTCCTTTTCAATTTTTTAAAGGTAATCGGTTACCTATTGGTTGTTGATTTGCAGCATATT
>MWCE01000034.1 GCA_002069895.1 Bacteroidetes bacterium ADurb.Bin234
AATATATATACTTAACTCCCGGTTGTTTTCACCGGGCTCCATTCCCTATCACAAAATACCTAGCAGGCGCTATAAAATTATATAAGGTGTAATTGAAAATTTCCTACTGTTCTATTGGTCCTGTTAGGCGCCAATCGGAGGTTGAGTAGGCGCCAATTGGAGGCTGAGTAGGCGCCAATTGATAGGAACGGCATGTGTGTTAATCGTTCATGGGTAACCATTCATTCAATGATCGATAAAGTGGGAGTGATTGATTTTTTAATTATGTTTATTCAATCATCACTTTTGTGGCTTTTTTGAACTGAATCGATTGTAAAGCGCATTTGATACGATGACTCATTTTGTATCTTACTTTCACGTTTTTAATAGTTTCCGGAATTACTTCTTGCGGGGTGTCGACGGCTTTGCTAAACATGGAAGGATAGTATTTGCCTAAATCTCCATAATCAATTTTATATCCTTGATCGCATTCTGTTTCAATGTACTCAACTAAATTGTATAAAACAGCCATAATATCACTTTGTGTTACGGTAGATCGTTTTTCGGCATACTTAACAAAATCTTTAATGTATTTTGTCCCTTTGTAGTTTATGACTGCACAATACATTACTTTTCCGCCGCCTTTTACTCCCGCTTCGGTGCATTTACGAATTTTGTATTCCATGGTTTTAATTTTTTAATTATTTATAAATGAGTTTGTTTAAAATGAAGGAAAAAATAGTGTTTTTTTTCATGTTCCATCCATTTTAAATCTGAGCAAAAATATATTTTTTTTTCATATAAAACGATTAATGGAAAAATATTTCGTAAAAAAATGAAAATAAATACTATACGGAGATATTAAAAACGAAACATTCATTTTATTACGATTTTGTGATGCATTATATCGAAAAAGATAATTACTATTATCGGATAAAATCCAACAGATTCTGAGCGTAACGAAGTGAAGCGAAGAATCTGTCGTTAATAGCTTATTTTTATCGGACAATAGTGGTTAAAAATTAATAATCATGCTGAAATTAAAATGACTATGATTTCCAATAATTCATCAGACAACTATTTAAACGACTTTATTTTGTTAATATTAATACGAAACAAACAAATGTTGTAAGGAAAATACGAAAAGACTAAGATGAGATGCGACCTGCGACTTGTGACTTTATATTATTTTCCCAAAAAACTTTCCACGGCTAATGTATACCCGTCCAAACCGAAACCAGCGATGCTGCCTTTGCATACGGAAGTAAGAAAAGAATGTCTACGAAACGCTTCTCTTTGCATCAGATTGGAAATATGTACCTCGACAACAGGAATATCAATGGCACGAATGGCATCGGCTATGGCAATGGAGGTATGCGTATAAGCTCCTGCATTTAGAATAATCCCGTCATAGATAAGTTGGGCGTTTTGAATGGCTTCCACAAGTGCTCCTTCGATATTACATTGTTGATAATCGATGGTAATGCTCGGGTATTTGCTGCGTAATTTTTCCAAATAAATATCGAAAGGAATGCCGCCGTAAATAGCCGTTTCCCGTTGGCCAAGTAAATTCAAATTCGGACCGTTGAGTAGGAGTAAACGCATGTTTAATCTTTTTCGGGTGTTGGTTCTTCTACGTAGTTAATCCTGAATATTTCTTCATTTTCTTTTTTCAGAAAAAAATATTCCCTCATATAGAGTTCCAAAGCATCCTTGTCCTCGCGCATCAGTTCATTTTGCAATTTCATTTGTTGGTTTTGAAAGCTTAAAAATTCATTCTCCGTTTCCAACTTTTTGATTTCCTTTTTCAAGCGGATGTTAAGGAAGATGCTGTTTTCACTAAAGCTCAAATAACTAATAAATAACAAAATGGCAATTATAAATTTATAGCGTACTATCCAAGATAAAATTTTCATGTTTCAAAATGTATTTAACAATTGTTACTAAACTTAATCATATCATCCATTATTTTACGGGCTAATAAGCGGGCATTTTCTTCCGATTTACTTTCGGCATATACCCGCAAAATAGGTTCTGTGTTCGATTTGCGCAAATGCACCCAGGCCTCGTCGAAGTCGATTCTTAGGCCGTCGATATCGATCATGGGCTGTGCTTGATACAATTTTTTAATGTGTTCCATTAGCGCGTCAACATCCATATTGGGTTGCAGTTGGAGTTTATTTTTGGAGATAAAGAAATCGGGATAGGATTTACGCAATTGGGAACATGACAGCTTTGCTTTTGCCAAATAGGACAAAAACAGCGCAATGCCTACCAAAGCATCCCTGCCGTAATGCAAAGCGGGATAAATCACTCCGCCGTTACCCTCACCACCTATGACGGCTTGGGTTTCTTTCATCTTTTCCACCACATTCACTTCGCCCACGGCCGAAGCGCTGTAAATGCCTCCGTATTTTTGGGTTATTATTTGCAAAGCACGGGTGGAGGATAGATTGGAAACGGTATTCCCTTTTTGATGTTGCAATACATAATCGGCCACCGACACCAAGGTGTATTCTTCGCCAAACACTTCCCCGTTTTCTTGTATGATAGCCAAACGGTCGACGTCGGGATCGACCACAAACCCCACATCGGCTTTTTCTTCTTTCACCTTACGGCATATTTCCGTTAGATGTTCCGGTAAAGGTTCCGGATTATGCGGAAAAAGACCGGTAGGTTCGGTATAAAGACGAACGATATGCTTAACGCCCAAGGCTTCTAATAAAGGGGGGAGGGCTAAACCGCCGGTTGAATGCACACAGTCAATCACCACCTTAAAACCACATGCCTTGATGGCCTCACAGTCGACTAAGGGAAGTTGTAATATATGATTTATGTGATTTTGAATCGCATTCTTATTGAAGGTAATATGTCCTAATGTATCGGCAGGAGCAAATGAAAAAGCCTCCGCTTGGGCCAATTGCAAAACCTGCTCCCCTTCGGAAGCCGAAAGGAATTCACCCCTTTCATTTAACAATTTCAACGCATTCCATTGAAATGGATTATGACTGGCTGTTAGGATAATTCCACCCTTAGCATCGGAATGCATGACCTCCATTTC
>MWCE01000035.1 GCA_002069895.1 Bacteroidetes bacterium ADurb.Bin234
TGCCTTGGTTGGTGCGTGAACCACGCTTGGTTGGTGCGTGAACCACGCTTGGTTGGAACTCCAAGCAAGGCAGCATTTTTCGCAGACAAGCTTGGTTCAAGGGGTATTATGGTACCGTTGTAAAATATTGATAATAAAGTTGATATATTAAGGATTTTCATTATAAAAATGATTGATTAAACAATGAAATTGATATGAATATAATAAAAAGAACCGGTAGAAATCAGTACGCTACCGGTTCTTAAGAAAAAATGTTAAGGAGCTTTGTTGCAGTAATCAATTAAAAATTAAAAATTAAGAATTAAAAATCCGCATTCATCCGCCGCATCCGCGTCATCTGCGTGCCATTTTAATTGGTTTTATCTCTCTGCGTTCTTTGCGTAATATCTCTGCGTTCTCTGCGGTTAAAAATAGGGAAAAGGAGAAAGGGAAAAGGGGAAAGTGAGTCAACGCCCTGAAAAACTTATAGCTGATAGCTGAAAGCTGACAGCTTCTTAAAATTGACAACTTTTTTCATTTTTCGCTGAAAATCACCCTATTTTTTAGGCAAAACGCTGTATAACGCATTTTTAGGGGGTATTTCCGGCATTTCATATCTAACCTTTACTATAGCAAGGGAATAGGTAAACGTGCCTAAAAATGGCTAAAAATGGGCAAAAATGAGATGGGTAAAAATTATGAATTATGAATGACGTCGCAAGTCAACGCACTGAAAAACTGAAAACTACTTTTCACTCTTCACTATTCACTATTCACTCTTTTAGTTCTAGTGTTGTATTGTTGAAGTAAGGGAAAAGGATTAATCAAAAAAAAGGACTGCACTACTTAAAGGCAGTCCTTTTAATTATATCTATTAATTTATATTATAACAAACTAAATGCAACTGTTAATCCTGCCATGACAATAGATACCATACTCATGAGCTTAATCAATATATTTAAAGAGGGGCCGGAAGTGTCTTTAAACGGATCGCCTACGGTATCGCCTACCACATTGGCTTTGTGTGTTTCGCTTCCTTTTCCGCCGAAATTTCCTTCTTCCACATATTTTTTAGCATTGTCCCATGCACCTCCCGAATTTGCCATAAAAATAGCCATGATAAAACCGGTACTTAATCCACCAGTCAACAAACCCATAACACCACTTACGCCAAAGACAACTCCCACTAAAACAGGAACAATAATTGCCAATAATGACGGAAATATCATTTCTCTTTGAGCTCCTTTTGTTGAAATTTCCACACAACGTGCATAATCGGGAGTGGCTTCACCGGTGAGTATGCCTTTGATTTCACGAAATTGACGACGAACTTCTTCCACCATGCGTTGAGCTGCTCTTCCCACGGCATTCATGGTCAATCCACAAAAAACAAAAACCATCATAGAACCGATAAACATACCAACCAATACCCTTGGATTCATTAAATTCACGTCGTAATAAATCATAAAATCACTAAAAGTAGCTTTTGCCGTTTCGATCATCTCACCACCGACTTCAATTGATGTTGTACCGATACGTTCCAACCCGATTTTCACTTCTTCTATATACGAAGCTAATAAAGCTAAACCTGTTAAAGCCGCGGAACCAATGGCAAAACCTTTTCCGGTTGCTGCCGTTGTGTTTCCCAAAGAATCGAGGGCATCCGTACGTTTACGTACTTCGGGTCCCAGTCCGCTCATTTCGGCATTTCCGCCTGCATTATCGGCAATAGGGCCGTAAGCATCGGTGGCCAATGTTATTCCCAAAGTGGACAACATCCCTACCGCAGCTATCCCTATTCCATACAAACCACTGGATAGATTGGTAAAATCGAAACTTCCCATCGTAAAACCGGAAGCAAAAAGAAAAGCAAATATCACTCCGCAAACTACGGCAATTACCGGAATAGCTACCGATAACATACCTGTTCCCAATCCGGCAATAATAACCGTTGCAGGTCCGGTTTGTCCGCTGGCTGAAATTTTCTTAGTCGGCTTATAGGATTGCGATGTATAATATTCTGTTGATTGTCCGATAATAATACCGACCAACAATCCCACTACTACCGAACAAGACAAACCTAACCAATTTTCAATACCTAATAAATAAAGGATAAGAAAGCTGGCACCTACAATAAAGAAAGCACTCACATTGGTGCCAACGGAAAGAGAACGTAACAATTTTTTCATGCTTGCCCCTTCATTCGTTTTCACCAAGAAAATACCTATAATAGATAAAAATATACCGACGGCAGCTATCAACATGGGAGCTAACATGGCTTTGGTTTGTTGTTCAACACCCAAAACCGAGTAAGAAGCGGCACCCAATGCAGCGGAAGCCAATATAGAACCACAATAAGATTCATACAAATCGGCACCCATACCGGCTACATCACCCACATTATCACCTACATTATCGGCAATAGTTGCAGGATTACGCGGATCATCTTCGGGAATACCGGCTTCTACTTTACCAACCAAATCGGCACCCACATCGGCAGCTTTAGTATAAATACCTCCACCCACACGAGCAAACAGGGCTTGTGTGGAAGCACCCATACCGAAAGTTAACATAGTGGTTGTTATCATGATATTCTTTTGAATGTCACTAACCCCTTCTACAAAATAATTTAATATCAAATACCACAAGGATATGTCTAACAGGGCTAAACCTACTACGACCAATCCCATGACGGCACCACTGCGAAAAGCCACCCTCAATCCTTTGTTTAACGATGTTTTAGCTGCATTAGCCGTTCGTGCCGACGCATAGGTTGCCGTTTTCATACCGAAAAAACCGGCCAAACCAGAAAAGAAACCTCCGGTTAGAAAAGCAAAAGGCACCCATTGGTTTTGCAAGCCGAAATAAGCCATTAAACCGAACAATAATGCTAACACAACAAACACAAGGGTAACCACTTTGTATTGTTGTTTTAAATACGACATGGCTCCTTGTCTTACGTATAAGGCGATTTTTGCCATAGTGTCCGTACCTTCACTTTCTTTCATCATCTGACGAAAGAAAAAATACGCAAATCCCAATGCAAATAAAGAAGCAATAGGAATGATCCAAAAAATAGGTTGAATTTCCATACGATATATTTTTTATTTATTTAAATGAAAGATTTTGTTATCATATTTTTCGATTGTAAAACATACAATCCTCTTAATTGTTTATATTTCCTAAAATTTTTCTTTTAACACTATTTGTTCTACCTGTATTAAATTTAAGTTATATATTCTTTTTCTTAAATATTCCTCCAATTCCCTTACTTATTTTTCCGATAGTTTTTATACTTTGCGTGATAGGTTCACTTGAAATATCTCCGTACACTTCGGCTGTATGTTCATGATTTTGTTCCGGATAAATGGCGATTTTATTGTTGTCTTTAAAATACTTTGTCAATTTGTCACTGATTAAATCATAGGTATAAGAATAAGACACAAATCCTTCACGGGATGATACCCAAACTATTAAATCGTCATCGTTGATATGGCGGGATAAAACCAAGAAATCATCCCATTCAAAAAAAGGAGAATAGCGTATTTTCTGATTTAATTTATATTTTTTTATCAGATTGTTGATGGCATGATTTGTTTTTTCGTCACCATAATGCTCAATCGAAAGGCTTAATTCATTGGCTAACTTTATTAATTTATGCACCCAGTGTTCAAATCCCGATTCCGATTCGGCATAATGCGGTGTCATTAAAAAAATACGTTTGTTTTCAATCCATGTTTTTTCAATTTGACAAATAAAAATAGCTTTCCCCACACTTCTGATTATTTTCGACATATTGGTAAGTAAAAACTTATCAATAACACCCACAGTTCTTTCAGTCCATCCCAGCACAATCAAATCGGCTGTTATTTCGCGAGAACAACGCGCAATACCTCCGGCAATATTATAATCGATAGTTGAAATAACTTCCACATTGACTTCGGCTGATGAGCCTTGAATGATATAATTGTTTAATTCATTTTTGGTTTTGATGATATTCGTTTCGGCTTGTTCGTCGTTGGGGACTACCGATAATATCGAAATCGGGTGGTGCGAATGTTGGTCTTTAATTAAAATGGCAAAGTCAAGCAATGCAGGAATATTGGTAACCTTTGAAATCGGGAGCAGAATATGTTCGGATTTCAAACCAAGTGTATTTTTATCGAATTCATTATCCTTTTCGGATAAAACAATTTGTTTAGCTGCTATTTCCGTTACAAAAGAAGCGACAATACACGTTATTAAAATTAATATAATCGTACCGTTTAATATATTTTCATCTAAAATACCGGCATGATAACCGGCTAAGATAATGGCTAATGTAGCCGCTGCATGCGAACTGCTTAATCCGAAAATCAAACGACGTTGTTTCGCATTGAAACGAAATACCCATTGAGTAAATAAAGCGGCAATCCATTTGCCCGATATAGCTACTGCCGTTAATGTTAAAGCAATGATAACAGCCATATAACCGTTTACCAACACCGTTAAATCCAACAACATCCCTACCGAAATCAAGAAAAAGGGTATAAACAATGCATTCCCGATAAATTCCAAACGGTTCATTAAGGTCGATGAATGCGGAATAAACTTATTAAGGACCAATCCGGCGGCAAAAGAACCGATGATGGCTTCCAATCCCGCTATTTCGGCTAAAAAAGCAGCAAAAAACATAATCGACAATACGAAGATAAAATGTGAATGCTTTTCACTTTCCAACTTACTGAAAAACCATTTAACCATTCGTGGTATCAGAAAAAACATGATTACCACAAAAATCACCAATGAAACTATCAATCGAATAAAAAACTCATCGCTTATACTACCGTTCTTATTAATATTAAGAACGATGGCAAGGATAATCAACACCATGGTATCGGTTAAGATAGTGCCACCCACTGTGATTGCAACGGCTTGATTTTTCACAATGCCGAATTTACTCACAATGGGATATGCTACCAAGGTATGGGTGGCGAACATACTTGCCGTTAAGAAACTGGCCATAAAATCAAATCCCAATACATAATAACAAACAGGAAATCCGATGCTTAATGGCAGGATAAATGTAAATAATCCGAAAATAAGACTTTTATTACCGGTTGATTTGAATTGGTTCATATCTAAATCCAATCCGGCTAAAAACATAATATACAACAAACCGATGGTAGAAAAGAGCTTAATCGACGAATCATTTTCCAACAAACCGAATCCGAAAGGTCCGATGAGAATCCCCGACAGTATCAATCCTATGATGCCGGGGATGCGAAATTTGCGTAAAACGATGGGAGAAAGTAAAATAATAAATAATATCAACGAAAAAATTAAGACAGGATTCGTTAAAGGACGTTGAAAGGACTGAGCGAATAATTCAAAAAAATCTGTCATATACTTTCTCTAATAAACTTCTCTTTTAACGAAAAATAGTCATCTTTTGTTTCGGATTATAATTTATTTTTCTTCTTTATATGAACTACATGGATGTTGGGATGGTTAACTGCAAACCGACTTCAAGCTTCGGAAAATCATAAATAATTAACATTTCATCGCCGCGAGGGAATAAATTATTGGCAATAATATCGGAAATTCTGTAACGACCATAAACCGCCAATAAGCCGTATCCAATGCGAATATTCACACCCCATTGTAAAGGAGGAATATAAGAATCCCCTTTAATTTTGGATTTTTTACGGATGATGGTTAAATCATTTTGTTGATTTGTTTTTGTTATTGAAATACAATAATTGTCAAAATTCCATCCACCGTATACACCCATATCAATATAACATCCGAATCCTAACTGCTCGCCGGGGAACAATCGAAAGCGTTGATAGATATCCATGGATAACATATTGATATTTACTTTTTCTTTTGTTTTTGTTTTCATGGGAGCAAAAGTCCTGATAGGAGGAGTATTTATTCGATAACTATTATAAGTATAAGCAATACTACCACCTAAACTATACCATTTACTCACATTTCCTTTATAAGCAACTCCGATGGTAAAATTTTGTGTTTTGCCGAAAATAAATTGAGGCATTGGTTCCAAAGGCAACATAAAACCCCATTGGAGATAAGGATACACATAATGTATGGCATTGACACCATAGGTCGATGGTTTATTGTCGTTTGTTGATTTTTCTCTTATCCACATAAAATCAGTATATGTTACCGGCTTTATCTCTTTTAATGTATCGGTTTTTAAATGAGCTATATCCGTTTCACTTAAGCTAACAGTAAAAACATAACCTTTATAAAAAACAGTTAATTGTTTATCCTCAAGCAATGATTTTTTCGGAATTTTCACTTCTCTGACATTGCTTTGTGGGTTGGAAACAGAAAAGAAATCATTTTTAATTTGATCTTCATTTTTGAAATACACATTGGCATAACATGTTAAACTCCCGTCCTTATTTTTGATATGATAATACATTCTATTGTCGAAATCCAACACAAGGGGCTTAATTGTAAAGAAATCGTCGGTTTCTTCTATCTCAAATGTTTTGTTTATGGATTTAATTTCGGGAAACATAAAATAAGACGCTTGTGGCACTCCATAACCGTAAGCATAATCGAAGTAAGGATACAAGTCGGCCGAGCGTTCTATTTCTCTTTTCAGTTCCATAGCATTTAAGTTTCTTTGTTTTTGCCAAGCACAAGCGGCAAAACCGGCTACCAGGGGACAAGAGAAGGAAGTGCCATCGGCAAAATCATATTGTTTATTTTCATCCGACGAAGGTTTGGCTACACGACAATTAATGGCATAAGCGCATACATTGGGTTTTAAACGACCATCCGCTGTTGGGCCATAAGAACTAAAATAAGCATGATAATCATTATATCCTATCCCACCAACCGTTAATACACTGTCGGCATCGGCGGGCGCAATAAGTGTTTTCCATGATTTTTTATCTGCTTCGTTACCCATGGAATTACAAACCAGCATTCCTTTGGCCGCCGCCATATTGGCCGCCCTCGATACCAGACATTTTTTACCATCCATATCGGAAACATCATGTCGGGCATCACCATACCCCAAAGAGCTACTGATGATATCGGCTCCGTTTTTATCGGCCCATTCCATGGCTTGCATCCACCACACTTCTTCCCTGCCGGGTTCTATGCTGACTTCGGTACGTGCCAGCAGAAATTCCGCTCCTGTTGCCAAACCGAGTTTAACATTCTTCTTTTCAATTTCATTATATATCATACTTTGTTGGCTACCAATACCTGCAATACAACTCAATGTCATGGTTCCGTGGCTGTTCCAACCGTAAACGTTTTCTTTCTTTAAAGGAAAATTCCATGTTTTTATTATCAAATTATTATCTCTTAAATGCTTAAATGCCGGATGGATATCCACTTTCGGGAAACCGGCGTCGAAAACAGCTATTCGAATTCCTTTTCCGTCGATACCTGCTTCCACAAAAAAATCGCCTTGCATACGACGTAGTTGTTTGTGAACTTCCATTACAGTATCGTCGGCATCCGATAAAAAAGCATCTAATATCTCATATTCCGTTTCGTTAACGGCTGTCATCAACATATAGGTTTCAATGGGAACAATTTCTTTTACAAAAGAGAGACGAGCAATTTGTTCAATGTTTTCCGGACTTGCTTGCACGGCAAGCGCATTAAACCATCGCGTTTCACCTATAACTTCTTCCGATAGATGCTCCACCTGACATACATAACTCGCATTCAAAGGGAAATCCGTACTGTCGTACAGTGAGATACCCTGAGATAACCTTCTTTCAATAGCTTTTTGGTCGAAATATTCATACGGATTAAAGACTGTGCCGGCTTTATCGGCAAAATATATCCAATACATACTTTGAGATTGGACAGATAAACTACCAACGATAATACTAATTGTAAGTATGATTCTATTCATTTCTCTATTATTTAAAAAAGGCTTCATTTAAGAAGCCTTTATACTGTTACTTACATTTAATTTCAATCGAAACTTCTTTATCTTCGGTAACGATGGATTCACCTTGAAATGATGATACTGAATTGTTTTCGCAAACACTTGATTCGAAATACACAACATCTTTATCAGTATAGGTAGCTATTTTTTTCCCATCTTCATAGCGTGTACAATAACATTGTTTTCCGCATGAAGAAAACATAATAGCAACAATTGCTAACATAGATAATGTTACGACTGACTTTTTCATAATATTGTATTTTAAGTAAAACATTTATTTAATTGAATGCAAAAATAATCGAAATTTCATTATAAATTCTAAAAAGAAAATATTCTTATAAATTTATCGGAAGGATATTAAATCATTATTAGTATAATGTGCAAACTACACCTATTCTTTTAGTACTTACCAACACCTTTTTATTATTACGACGCATTAATGTATTAAGCGGTTTTTATGTATTTTTGCAAAAAATTTTATCATGGATGGCATAAAGGAAAATTTACAAAAGATTAAAAAGCAAATACCTGATAATGTTAATTTGATTGCGGTTTCTAAAACAAAACTGATTGAAGACATAGAACAAGCATATGAAGCAGGACATCGTTGTTTCGGCGAAAATAAAGCACAAGAGATGAGAAGTAAATACGAAAATCTCCCACATGATATTGAATGGCATTTTATCGGACACTTGCAAAGTAACAAAGTGAAATACATTGCTCCTTTTGTGCATTTAATTCATAGTGTTGATTCCTATAAACTATTAATGGAAATCAACCGTCAAGCCGAAAAGGATTGTCGTGTGATTGATTGTTTATTACAGTTTTATATTGCAACGGAAGAAACAAAATACGGTTTTTCGATGGAAGAAGCCAATACCATGCTTACCGACGAACATTTTAAACAATTGCAACACATCCGCCTTTGCGGCGTAATGGGTATGGCTACCTTTACCGATAATAAAACCTTAATACGACAAGAATTTAAAACATTACATGCTTACTTCAACCAACTAAAACAAACTTATTTTTCCAACTCATCTTATTTTAAAGAAATCTCAATGGGCATGACCGACGATTTCCTTATTGCCATTGAAGAAGGCAGTACCATGGTTCGCATCGGAAGTGCCATTTTCGGAGAACGGAATTATAATAAACTATAAAGAAAAGAAATGATGTATTTTGAAACGAAAATTACAGAAGCAAGCATAGAATGCTTAAAGGAATTATACAGTGCTGATGTTTCCCCTGATAGCATCAATATTCAGAAAACAAAAAAGGAATTTACAGGCGATTTCACTTTGCCTGTGTTTCCTTTTGTTAAACTGTCGAGAAAAAGTCCGGAACAAACGGCGGAAGAAATAGGCAAAGCTTTAAAAGAAAAATTAGATTTTATTGAGAGTTATAACATAATCAAAGGATTTCTGAATCTTTCCCTTAGCCATCAAATATGGATTGACTTTTTACATAAAGGAGTACAAAATCCGGATTACGGCAATACCTCCGCAACTTCTGCAAATCAACCAATTTTGATAGAGTTTTCTTCTCCAAACACAAACAAACCTTTGCATTTAGGGCATGTACGTAACAATTTGCTCGGCGATGCCGTTTCGCGCATCATAGAAGCAAATGGAAATAAAGTCGTACGTGTTAATTTAGTCAACGACCGCGGCATACATATTTGTAAATCCATGTTGGCACATCAAAAGTTCGGTAAGGATGAAACGCCCCAATCCACAGGTATGAAAGGCGATAAATTGGTTGGTAAGTATTATGTAGCGTTCGATAAACAGTATAAAACCGAAATCGAAGAACTTATAAATCAAGGCAAAAGCAAAGAAGATGCCGAAAAACAAGCACCCATCCTACTGGAAGCCCAACAGATGTTACGCCTTTGGGAGGAAGGAGATAAAGATATACGTAAACTATGGCAAAACATGAATCAATGGGTGTATGAAGGTTTTGAACAAACATATAACAACTTGGGAATTACCTTCGATCGTGTGTATTACGAATCGGAAACCTATCTGCTGGGAAAAGAAATCGTAAAAGAAGGACTGGCAAAAAAGGTGTTTTACCAACATCCCGATGGTTCCATACGTGTTGATTTGAAAGAAGAAGGATTGGACGAAAAGATATTGCTCCGCTCGGACGGCACTTCGGTGTATATCACCCAAGATTTAGGAACCGCCGTGCTTCGTGCCAAGGAATATCATCCGCAACAAATGATCTATGTGGTGGGGAATGAACAAAATTATCACTTTGACGTACTTAAACGTATTTTATACGATAAACTTTCTTATGATTGGGCAAAACGTATTTACCACCTCTCTTACGGCATGGTTGAACTTCCCTCCGGAAAAATGAAATCAAGAGAAGGTACCGTTGTCGATGCCGACGATTTAATGGATGAAATGATAAGGATTGCCAAACAAAAAACAAAAGAATTGGGCAAAAACGATTTTAACGATGAGGAATTAAACGGACTTGCCCGCATGATAGGGATAGGTGCTTTGAAGTATTTCATGCTCAAAGTAGACCCTAAAAAGAACATGTTGTTTAATCCCGAAGAATCCATCGACCTGAACGGAAACACTGCCCCTTTTATACAATACACCCATGCACGCATCTGTTCGCTTTTACGCAAAGCCGGTGTTAACACATTGGAACTACCCACCCATCATATCGATGTTATTCCCGAAGCGGATAAGGAGATACTTAGCATGCTTTATGAGTATCCGGCAACGCTCAAACAAGCTGCATCGGAATTAAATCCTTCCTTGCTGGCTAATTTCGCCTATGAATTGGTGAAAGCCTATAACCGTTTTTATCAAGACACCCCTGTTTTAAAAGAAACGAATGAAAACCTGCGCCATTTCCGTTTGCAATTATCGGCTTTTACGGCTTCCGTCCTACGCAAAGCCATGAATCTTTTAGGCATAGACCTACCGGAAAAGATGTAAGCTATCGGTTTTCAGTTATCAGTTTTTTAGTGGTCTCAGGTCGCAAGTTGATTATAAATCATGAAAATTGTATCAAAATTGTTTTTTTAATTTTTCTTTTTTAATTAATTCCTTCACTTTTCTCGGCACTCGGAACATTCTCTCAGTTACCTGTTTTTCATAGCGTTGAATTACGATCAATTTATCATTTGTAATTCATAATTCAATTTTTTTGTTTCATTTTCGTATTGCTATAGAAATAAAACTATCTTTGCAAAAAATTATTAAAACTTAATAAATAATAACATGAATTACTTTAACTTTTTATTTGTTGTTCTTTTCATTCTATCTTTTTTGTTTATTTTTATGGCTTTATATGTCTTTATGTGTAAAAAACCTTTAATAATAAAGTCCGTTTGGATGACGATTTTATTTGCATTGTGCTTTTTACCACAAATCATTACCAGCGTAATATTATTCATTGAAGATCCTGACTTCAGCTACATATTACTTTCACTTCTTTTTATTGGGATGATAGTTTGGGTCACATTTATGATGAAAGGATATATAATTTACGGTGTTGACGGAAAAGATTTTCAATTGAAATTAATCGAAACCTTACAAAACAACAAGTATGAATTTGAAGAAAACCTTTCGTTTATAAAGATTAAAAATCCGGAAGTTGAATTCAACATAAGCATGCAATCCTGGGTAGGAACCGTTCAAATCAGATCTAAAAGTATGGCAGGTCAAGAAATATTAAAAGAAATTATGCATGACTTAAAAAATCAGGAAATAAAAACCAATATACTGTTTCCTATTATTTCATTAATTGGAGGTATTATCATAATGATAAGTACCATATCAATGTTTATTGATTTTTGATAATGCATTTAAGCATGAACGATATTCAAATCATTGACCTTACACCGGAAAACATAGCCGATTACGGTGTATGCGGATATAAAGACGTTAGCCACCATCCGATAAGCAATGGTCGATTTGAGAATATAATATCGAAGATAGCAAATTCAATTTAAAAACACTGTCAGAAAAGATGCTTCTCTTTGAATGACAATCTGCGCAATTTACCCTATTATCGCCCATTTGCTGCGCAATTTGCGCATTTATTGCGCGATTAATTCATAGTAACTACCTGCACCATAACCTGTATTTTTAAGCAACTCAAATTTACTTGTCAATTCTGTTAACTCATTGGTTGCAGTTCGTCTGGCAACCAAATTTATTTCTTGATACTCTTTATTGGTAATCCTCCCTTTCTCTTTCGCATATAAAACAGCTTTTACCTGACGTTCATTTAATCCTATATTTTTCAGATATTCTGGATAATAAATATCTTTTCTAAACACAATCCAAAAATCATTTCCTTTGGCGAAAACTGTTGGAATGGGAATGTTTGCCTCAACGCATTGGTTTTTCATTTTTTCCATTCCGCTCCCCCAAGATTCTATGTAGCCAATTCGGAAAAAAGCATTGGCAACATCAGGATTATGTGGTTGTGAAGAATGTTTTTTTAATAAATCGTCCATAGTCCAACCTTCGGGCAGTTGTCCGTAATTCCAAATCATAATTTTGTCTGCGTAAACGCTGATTTGGATAGGAATTGCACCCGAATAATCTTTATGAGCCACTGCATTATGGATTGCTTCTCGCAGTGCATCTTTGGGGTATTCGTGGGTTTCTATGCGCGAAATACCTTCGTAACTTATCAACGCCCGTGTGTATTTGGTTAGCAAAAGGTCCATTGTTTTTTCGACTTGTTCAAATAAGTTGCCGTGAACCTCATCTTGGAAAAGCAAATCACTATCGGTGCGGAAAAAACCGATTTTGATATATGCACCTGTAACAAATTTTTCAGGATCGGGGTGGAAAAGCAATAGCGCTGCGCGTTTCAAATAGCCTTTTTCTGTGAGTTTCAAATTTTCAAGCACCTGTGCAGGCATGTCGTTTTTACTGCTTTCGTCAATTCGGTTGCTTTTAATGCCTTTTTCTTTGAAAAAGGTAAATGCTTCCTGTTTCAAATCTGCAACCATAACATCTGGTACAAGTACGCTATCCCAATGCCTACCTTGCTTTTTCAATAAAAATTTGTCTAATGCCGTACCTTTCAACTCTTGCTTGGTTGCACCACTTCTGTAGTGATATTCGCCTTTGTAGTTTACAGGGTTTGGTTGTGGCTCAACAATGATTTCGATATAATCGCCTTGTGGAGTTTCATGTAAATTCACATCGGCGATAATACCCAAAATATCCTTTATTTTGTTGGGAATATCTTCCAAAAGCCGCTTTGCACT
Organism: Bacteroidetes bacterium ADurb.Bin234; assembly: GCA_002069895.1. GTDB lineage: Bacteria > Bacteroidota > Bacteroidia > Bacteroidales > WCHB1-69 > UBA5266. Next base: position 13,164 of record MWCE01000035.1, read on the forward strand.
GGATAAACCTACTATCTCGCCGTTATCGTTTTTGCCGATAATAAGCGTACCACCATTAGCATTGGCAAAGCCACATATCCATTTCAAGTATTCGTCTTTCCAAATGGATTTGTATTCTGTATTTTGTTGTTCGGGCATGGTTATTCGTTTTTAGTTCTATCATTTGTTATCCCAAGTATTTGATATGCCTCTTGCAAACATTTGTAAACAAACATAAATTTTTCTTGCATATAATTGAATTCTCCACGAATTAATTTTTCAAACCCTTGAATAATTTTTGTATCCAATGGCCCGTTTTTAAGCATATTAATGAACACGTTTTTAATCTCCATTTTTTGTTAGTTTACGTTTTCTTAAATGCATTTTCATATTGTTGCTATTTTGTCGCTATTATTTATTAGTGTCAAATTAGCGACAAAAATATATAAAATAACAACAAAAAACAGAAAACAAAAAAAATATTCTTCTTGATTTTCAAGTATTAATAGATAAACAAAAGAAAACAACGTCATTTTCCTATACAGAAAGAACTAAAAATCGAATGTAAAACATCGTCGTTAGTAATTTCGCCGGTGATTTCGCCCAAATGAAACAACACTTGTTTAACGTGAACCATTACCAAATCCGTTGGAACATGATTTTCGAAAGCGGTTTCGGCTTGAAGCAGGGAATCATAGGCTTGATGCAAGGCTTCGTAATGACGTATATTGGAGATCAGTGTTTCACCTTTGGATTGGAGACCTTCGGCAAATGTCAACAAGGCTTGCATTATTCTATCTATATGTATTTTCTTTTTTGCCGAGATAAACAATATCTCATGGTCTTCTTGTTCACATGCTGCGTTTAACAAATCTATTTTATTTTGAAGAACATAGATTGTTTTATCTGTATACTTTTTTCTTAAAGTGGCAATTTCTTCTTTATCATCCCCTTCTTTATCTACCATATACAGAATCAACATGGCTTCTTCCATGGCTTTGTAGCTGCGTTCAATACCGAAACTTTCAATCACATCGGTCGAAGCACGTAAACCGGCCGTATCGATAAAACGAAACGTATAACCTTGAATATTTATACAATCCTCTATGGTATCGCGTGTCGTACCCGGTATGTCGGAAACAATGGCACGGTCTTCGTTTAGCAAGGTATTCAATAAAGTAGACTTTCCTACATTGGGTTTGCCTACTATGGCAACGGGTATGCCGTTTTTCAAGACATTGCCTTTTTGAAAGGAATCGAGCAAGGTATGTATTTCGATTTTAAGATTGACTATTAGCATTTGTATTTCGTTACGGTCGGCAAATTCCACCTCTTCTTCGGCAAAATCAAGTTCGAGTTCGAGCAAAGAAGCGAAACGCAACAAATCGGCACGTAGCTGTTTTATTTTCAGAGAAAATTCTCCCCGCATATGTTCAAAAGCGAGTTGATGGGATAACTTCGATTGAGAAGCAATCAAATCGCCGACGGCTTCGGTTTGCAACAAATCCATTTTACCGTTCATGAAAGCACGCAGACTAAACTCTCCCCCCTCAGCCATGCGGCATCCTTTGCGTATCAATAATTCGAGTATGCACTTTTGTATATAACTTGACCCGTGACAAGAAATCTCCACCATATCTTCACCTGTATAGGAATGCGGTTTTTTGAAATAGGTTACCAAGACTTCATCAATCCATTGATCATCATCCCGAATTTCTCCGAAATAGACCTTATGAGAAGCGAATGCTTCCTGTTGATTTTTAGGTTCAAACACCTTTCGCATCACCGTATAAGCATCAGGCCCTGATAATCGAATCAGCGCAAGCGCTCCCTGTCCGAGAGGCGTGGATAAAGCACATATGGTATCGTGTAAATGCATATTATATCATTAATATATAGCAAAGCCGTAAAATAAGCAAAAAAGGAAGGCCTGAGTTTAACTAACACTCAAGGCTTCCTTATAGTTTATTTTATTTTCCTAAAGTTGCCACCATCACTGCTTTGATGGTATGTAAACGGTTTTCGGCTTCGTCGAAAACAATCGACATGGGCGATTCGAACACATCTTCGGTTACTTCCATAGCTTCCAAACCGTATTTTTGATAAATTTCTTCACCAACCGTAGTCTCTCTGTTATGGAATGCAGGCAAGCAATGCAGAAATTTCACTTTCGGATTTCCCGTTTTCTTAACCACATCC